>NZ_JBEOXE010000015.1:0-127954 GCF_040296485.1 Streptomyces sp. NPDC002138
GCGCCGGCCAGCTCGGCCAGCTCGCCGAAGGCGCCGGTGCCGGTCACCACGGTCACGTGCCCCTGCTCCTCGCGCACCCGCGCGCCCAACGCCCCCTGTCCGTTGATCAGTTGGCGAGCCGCTCGCCCGACGAGGTGGAGAACACGTGCGCCTCACCGGCGCGCGGCACCACGTGCAGCACGGAACCCTTCTCCGGCACCTGACGGCCGTTGACCCGGACCACGATGTCCTGCGCCTTGTCGTCGATCGTCGCCGTGCCGTAGACGTAGCCGTCCGCGCCCAGCTCCTCGACGACGTTGACCGTCACGGCCAGGCCGCCCTCGGAGGCGAGGTCGAAGTGCTCGGGTCGCACGCCGACCGTCACCGTACGGTCACCGGCGTCCGCGGCGGCGGAGAGCGCCTCGCGGGCGATCGGGACCAGGCTCTCGCCGAAGGTCACACCGCCGTCGGTGATCGGGACCTCGACCAGGTTCATCGCGGGCGAGCCGATGAAGCCGGCGACGAAGAGGTTGGCCGGGCGGTCGTACATGTTCCGCGGGGTGTCGACCTGCTGGAGCAGACCGTCCTTGAGCACCGCGACCCGGTCGCCCATGGTCATGGCCTCGACCTGGTCGTGGGTGACGTAGACGGTGGTGATGCCCAGGCGGCGCTGGAGGCTCGCGATCTGCGTACGGGTGCTGACGCGGAGCTTGGCGTCCAGGTTGGACAGCGGCTCGTCCATGAGGAACACCTGCGGCTGGCGCACGATGGCACGGCCCATGGCGACGCGCTGGCGCTGGCCGCCGGAGAGCGCCTTGGGCTTGCGGTCGAGGTACGCGCGCAGGTCCAGGATGTCCGCGGCCTCTTCGACCTTCTTGCGGATGGTGGCCTTGTCCACACCGGCGATCTTGAGCGCGAAGCCCATGTTGTCGGCGACGGACATGTGGGGGTACAGCGCGTAGTTCTGGAACACCATCGCGATGTCCCGGTCCTTGGGCGGCAGGTGCGTGACGTCGCGGTCACCGATGCGGATGGCACCGCCGTTGACGTCCTCGAGCCCGGCGAGCATGCGCAGGGAGGTGGACTTGCCGCAGCCGGAGGGCCCGACGAGGACGAGGAACTCGCCGTCCTCGACGTGCAGCTCGAGCTGATCGACGGCGGGCTTGTCGCCCCCGCTGTAAATACGGGTCGCCTTGTCGAACGTGACAGAAGCCATGGTGATGAATCCCTTCTACCGGCAGGAACGTGCCGGACGATCCGAGTACGAAGGTCTAGTCCAGTCACTGGACTCCGCCCGACGCTACCCGGAGCACCCCACTCCTGTCAGCACCTGACCCCGGGTGACTTCCCCGACGGTCGGAGGCCCTCAACCCGGGTCTGCCCGTGGAGGCGGTGCCGCGGTCGGCTCGGGAGGGTGTCCGGGGGTGTGGCGGGGGTCGGAAAGGTCTTCGCGGGGGTGTGTGGCGGCTGTGTAGAGTGAAGGCGATTCTGTGCGCCGCACAGCGTCACGCACGCCTCCTTAGCTCAGTCCGGCCAGAGCAACGCACTTGTAATGCGTAGGTCGTCGGTTCGAATCCGACAGGGGGCCCCGTGGGGAAGCCCCGGTCCGGACGTCGTCCGGGCCGGGGCTTCTCGCGTCAGTGGCGGCCCGAGATGCGGTCCGCGAGGCGGGCCAGGGGGGTTGTGGTCGCCGTGTGGCTGGCGGTTTCGTGGCGGTCGGCTTCGCGGTAGGCGGCGTACAGGGCCTGGACGCCGAGCCAGCGGAAGGGTTCCGGTTCCCAGCGGCGGACGCGGTGGTTGACCCAGGGGAGCGTGGTCAGGGCGGTGGGGCCGGACTGGCCCGAGTCCTGCTGGACCAGGTCGCACAGGGTGCGCGCGGCGAGATTGGCGGTGGCGACGCCCGAGCCGACGTACCCGCCGGCCCAGCCCAGGCCCGTGGCGCGGTCCAGGGTGACCGAGGCGCACCAGTCGCGGGGGACGCCGAGGACGCCGGACCAGGCGTGGGTGATCGGGGTGCCGGTGAGCTGGGGGAAGAAGGACGTGAGGAGGGTGGTGAGGGCCTCGATGGTGGCGGGCTGGGTGCGGCCGTCGTTGTCGGTGCGGGAGCCGTAGCGGTACGGGACCCCGCGGCCCCCGATCGCGATGCGGTCGTCGGCGGTGCGCTGGGCGTACATGTAGGCGTGGGCCATGTCGCCGAGGGTGGCGCGGTCGGCCCAGCCGAGGGAGTCCCAGGTGGCGGCGGACAGCGGGGCGGTCACGATCATCGAGGAGTTCATCGGGAGCCAGGAGCGCTTCTGGCCCTTGAGGGAGGCGGTGAAGCCTTCGGTGCAGCGCAGGACGTAGGGGGCGCGGACGGTTCCGTACGGGGTGACCGCCTGCTTGGGGGCGATGGCGGTGACCGGGGTGGACTCGTGGATGGTCACGCCGAGGCGTTCGCAGGCGTCGGCGAGGCCGGTGACGAGCTTGGCGGGGTGGATGCGGGCGCCGTGCGGGCTCCAAGTGCCGCCGACGGCGTCGGCGACGTCGACGCGGGCGCGGGTCTCGCGGGCGCCGAGCAGGACGCGGTCGGTCTCGCCGAAGGCGGTTTCGGCGGCGTGGAAGGCCTTGAGGCGGCCGAGCTGGGCGGGGCTGCGGGCGACTTCGAGGACGCCGCCGTGGTGGACGTCCGCGTCGATGCCCTCCTTGGCCGCGGTGTCGATGACCTCGGTGACGGTGTCGTTCATGGCTTTCTGGAGGCGTACGGCGGCCTCGTGGCCGTGCAGCTTGGCGTACCGGTCGCGGCCGGCGATGCCGTTGTAGAGCCAGCCGCCGTTGCGTCCGGAGGCGCCGTAGCCGCAGAACTTCTGCTCCAGGACGGTGATCCGGAGGAAGGGGGCGGCCCGCTTGAGGTAGTAGGCGGTCCACAGACCGGTGTAGCCGCCGCCGACGATGACGACGTCTGCCGTGGCGTCGGCGGTGAGGGGCTCGCGGGGTGGCGGGGTGCCGTCGGTGGCGTACCAGAAGGAGATGCCGCCGTTGATCGTCGCGCTGGTCATGGGGGAGTGGTACACCGCGTTCCGCATGGGTGTCCAGGGTTCGCGCTCCGGTTCGAAGGCCGTGGTGGGGGCATGGACGCGCCCGGCCCCGCGCCGCGCTCCCCTTTAGGCTGCGGGCATGATCCGTACAGCGACTGAGGCCGATGTCCCCGCGATTCACGCGATGGTCCGTGAACTCGCCGACTACGAGAAGGCGTTGCACGAGGTGCGGGCCACGGAGGAGCAGCTCCGGGAGGCCCTGTTCGGCGAGCGTCCGGCGGTGTTCGCGCACATCGCGGAGACGGACGCGGGCGAGGTGGCGGGCTTCGCCCTGTGGTTCCTGAACTTCTCGACCTGGCGCGGGGTGCACGGCATCTACCTGGAGGACCTGTACGTGCGCCCGGAGCACCGCGGTGGCGGGTACGGGAAGGCGTTGCTGCGGGAGCTGGCGGGGCTGTGCCGGGAGCGGGGGTACGAGCGCCTGGAATGGTGGGTGCTGAACTGGAACCAGCCGGCGATCTCCTTCTACGAGTCGCTGGACGCGGCGGCGCAGGATGAGTGGACGGTGTTCCGGATGACGGACGGGGCACTGGCGCGGCTGGGCGGCGGGGAAGGGTAGGGCGGTCGGGGAGGGGGCTGCCCTAAGGGTGGGGCGGCTCAGGGGCTCAGGGGCTCAGGGCTCAGGGCTCCAGGACGACCTTGCCGACGGTGGCGCGGGTTTCCAGGGCGCGGTGGGCCGCGGCGGCTTCGGCGAGGGGGTAGCGCTGGACCGCCGGCCGCAGGCGCCCCGCGGCGGCTTCGGCGAGGGCCCGGGTTTCCAGGGTGCGCATCGGGTCGTCGCCGCCCGCGCGCCGGAGCATGGCGGGGCCGAGGACGTTCTCGGTGGTGATGCCGCGGGCGGTGAGGGCGGCGCGTTCGGTGTCGGTGAGGGCCAGCGGGCTGTCGGACCAGCCGAACACCACGTGCCGGGCGCCGGGGGCGAGCAGGTCGAGGGCGGTGCGGGCGACCGTACCGCCGACGGAGTCGAAGAGGACGGTGGCGCCGGGGCGGCCCAGGGCGTCGAGGTGGGCGCGGACGAGGGCGGGCCAGTCGGAGCGGGTGTAGTCGAGGGCGAGGTCGGCGCCGTTGACGTGGGCCAGGGCCGCCTTGGCGGGGCCGCCCGCGAGGGCGATGACGGTGGCGCCGGTGTTCTTCGCGTGCTGGACGAGCAGGGTGCCGATGCCGCCCGCGGCGGCCGGGACGAGGGCGATGGCGTCGGGCCCGAGCTCGGCGAACTGGAGGATGCCCAGGGCGGTGCGCCCGGTGCCGATCATGGCGACGGCCTCGGCGGGGTCGAGGTGGGGCGGGATGACGTGCAGCCGCTCGGCGCCGGTGACGGCGTACTCGGCGTAGCCGCCGGGGGCGAAGCCGAGGTGGGCGACGACCCGGCGGCCGAACCAGGCGGGATCGGTGCCGGGCCCGAGGGCGTCGACGGTGCCGGCGATCTCGCGGCCGGGGACGGTGGGCAGCTCGGGGAGCGCGGGGAGGGGCCCTTGCTGCCCCTGGCGCAGGGCGGTGTCGAGGAGGTGGACGCCGGCGGCGGCGACGGCGACGCGGACCTGGCCGGGTCCGGGGACGGGGGTGTCGGTGACCTCGTGGCGGAGGTTGTCGGCGGGCCCGAAGGCGTGGAGTCGGATGGCGTGCATGGAGGTGTGCGTGCGGATGGCGTGCGTCGGGTTGGCGTCCATGGCGGCGACTCAACAACCTCAGGTCCGGTTGAGGTCAAGAGCGATCGGCGATCAGCCGTCAGCCGTCAGCGGTCAGCGGTGAGTGTCAGTGGCGTGGGTCAGGATGGGCATATGGCGCGAAAAGTGAAGGCTGTGCGGCGGGCGGAGGTGCGGTTGCCGGAGTTGCGGCCGTACGAGGACGCGGGTCTGGAGCCCGACGGGGACTACGACGGGCTGGAGTTCGCGGACCTGGACCTGGGCGGCCAGGAGGGGATCGGCGCGCGGTTCATGGACTGTGCGCTGCGCCGTTGCTCGCTGGACGAGACGCAGCTGGCGCGGGCGCGGTTCATGGACGCGGTACTGGAGGGGGTGCGCGGGGTCGGGACCGACCTGGCGGAGGCTTCGCTGCGCGACGTGGAGCTGCGGGACGCCCGGCTGGGCGGGGTGCAGCTGCACGGGGCGGTGCTGGAGCGGGTCGTGGTGCACGGCGGCAAGATCGATTACCTGAACCTGCGCAAGGCGCGGCTCAAGGATGTGATCTTCGAGAACTGCGTCCTGGTCGAGGCGGACTTCGCGGGCGCGGTGCTGGAGCGGGTGGAGTTCCGCGACTGCACGCTGCGCGGGGTGGACTTCGGCGGGGCGCGGATGACGGACGTGGACCTGCGGGGTGCGGCCGAGCTGGACATCGCGCGGGGCGTGGAGTCCCTGGCGGGTGCGGTGATCAGCCCGCCGCAGCTGCTGGACCTGGCTCCGGCGCTGGCGGCGCAGGTGGGGCTGCGGGTGGAGGCGTAGGCGTGGGTGTGGGTGTGGGCCGTCTCGTCCGGCCCGGGCCGGTGCCCGTGGCGGCACTAGCACTGTGGCCGGGAGCCTTACCGGCTCACCGGCCACAGCGTGGGGCCGTCAGCGGCAGAACGGGGCAGCGGCGCGGGGTGTCCCGGGGCCGCAGGGCCTCATGCGGTGGGGACGCTCGTGGCGCTGCCCTTGCGGACCCTTCGGAGTCGGCTGCCCGACGGAGGCGTGCGGGCCGTGCCCGCGGCCCGGGTGGGCGTCGAGGCGGCCGATGGCGTTGCCGAGGAGTTCGGTGAACCAGATGTTGTGGTCGGGCCCGGTCGCGATGTTGAAGGGCACCTTGTCCGAGCCGCCCGTCACGGGGAATTCGGTGACCTTCCCCTTCGGGGTGATCCGCCCGATGTGGCCGGCCTGGTCGGCGTACCACATGTTCCCGTCGGGGCCGCGGGTGATGCCGTCGGCGCCTTCGTCCGGGTTCGGCAGCGGGAAGAGCGTGATCTTGCCCTTCGGGGTGATCCGCCCGACCTGGTGGGTCGCGGTGAACCACATTCCGCCGGGGCCCTCCGCGATGTCGGACGGGAACTCGAACCCGGTGGGCAGCGGGTACTCGGTCACCTTGCCGAAGTGGTCGACACGGCCGATCTTGCCCGCGATCTCCTCCGTGAACCACACACCGCCGGGGCCGGCCGCGATGTGGTACGGATCGCTCTCCGGTGTGGGAATGGCGTACTCGGTGACGGCTCCGTCGGGCCGCATCCGCCCGATCTTGTTCGTGCCCGCCTCGGTGAACCACAGGGCGCGGTCGGCGCCGAGGGTGATGCCCAAGGGGAAGCTGCCCGCCACGGGCAGGGGGAATTCCGAGACCGCGCCGGCGGCCGTGATCCGCCCGATCTTGTCGGCGGAGCCCTCGGTGAACCACAGGGCGCGGTCCGGGCCCTGCGTGATGTCGAAGGGGAAGCTCGACGCGGTGGGTACGGCGAACTCGGTGATGGCGCCGCCGGTCGTGATGCGTCCGATCTTGTCGACACCGGACTCGGTGAACCACATGGCCCGGTCCGGTCCCGCCGTGATCCCGGCGGGGAAGCTGTCGGACGTCGTGATCGGATACTCCGTCACGTCGCCCACGTCGCCCACGTCGGCCCGGGCGGGGGCGGTCTGCACCGCGACGGCGAGCAGCGCGCCCAGGGAACCGGCGACCAGCCGGTTGAGTCGTCGTCGGATGGTCGGCGTGCCCGGCATGGACCAGCCCCTTTGTGGTGAGAGACGGGAGAGTGGCAAGCGACGGCTTACCAGTTCCCGCCGGAGACCCGCCCGGCCCGCGCCGCCGAGTCGGCCGCGGACCAGCCGACTGCCGTAGCCGCCGGCGGCGTGCCGGGCGCCGCGACCCGGTGAACCTTTCCGGTCACGGCACTAGGCGGGGACGCGGGGGAAGCGGGTCTGCAGGGTCCAGATCGTCGGGTTGTCGGCCAGCCCGTCGTGCATGTCGGTGAGGTCCGCGATCACGTCGTGGAGGAAGTCGCGGGCCTCGCGGCGCAGCAGCCGGTGGCTGAAGGTGAGGGGGGCTTCCTCGGGGTCCATCCAGTCCGCCTCGACGTCGACCCAGCCGAAGCGCCGCTCGAAGAGCATCCGGTCCGAGGATTCGGTGAAGTCGAGTTCGGCGTACTGGCGGTTCGCGGCGCGGCTGCCCCGGGGGTCCTGGTCGAGCTGCTCGACGATGTCGCACAGCGCCCAGGCGAAGTCCAGGACGGGGACCCATCCCCAGGCTGTGGATACTTCCCGGTCCGCGTGGGTGTCGGCGAGGTAGACGTCGCCGCAGAACAGGTCGTGGCGCAGGGAGTGGACGTCCGCCGAGCGGTAGTCGGTCTGCGGGGGGTCCGGGAAGCGCCGGGAGAGGGAGTAGCCGATGTCGAGCACGTAGTCGATGGTGTCACGGGCGGGGGGTGAGTGCGGCCGGAGGGGGCGTGCGGCCGGTGACGGTCGCGTGGCGCTGCTCCCGGCCGGCCGCATGGCGGGCTCAGTGGACGTTGACCGCGTTCCAGGCCGCGGCGACGGCGGCGCGCTCGGGGCCGGCGGCGCCGTAGAGGTCGGTGGCGGCCTGGAGGGTGGCGCTGCGGGCGCGGGAGTAGTTCGAGGTGGAGGTCATGTAGACGCTCAGCGCCCGGTACCAGATGCGCACGGCCTTGTCCTGGGTGATGCCGAGCAGCTTCGAGCCGTCGTAGGTGGGCGAGTCGTAGGTGATGCCGTTGATCACCTTGCGGCCGCTGCCCTCCGAGAGGAGGTAGAAGAAGTGCCGGGCGGGGCCGGAGGCGGCGTCCGGGCTCAGGGTGCCGATGTCGCTGGACCAGTAGTCGCGGGAGTAGCCGTCGCTGCTCGGGCGGTCCATGGTGCGCAGCGGCTTCTCGGAGACGCGTTCGCCGATGTAGTAGTCGGCGGTGTCGGTGGCGTTGTCCGCGAAGAACTCTCCGGCGGTGCCGAGGATGTCGGAGGTGCCTTCGTTGAGTGCGCCCGGTTCGCCGGAGGACAGGAGTCCGGCGGTGCTGGCTGTGAGGCCGTGGGCGAGTTCGTGGCCGACGATGTCGAGCGAGGTGAACGGCTTGCCGCTGCCGGGTACGCCGTCGCCGTAGCTCACGCAGCCGCAGGAGCTGTCCCAGAAGGCGTTGGCGTAGTTGTTGCCGTAGTGGACGCGGGAGACGACGCCGCGGCCGTCGCCCCGGATGCCCTTGCGGTTGAAGACGGCGCGGTAGAAGTCCCAGGTGACGGCGGTGCCGTAGTGGACGTCCACGCCGGCGGTCTGGCGGCTGGAGGGCCCGCCGTTGCCCCAGACGTCGTCGGCGTCGGTGAAGAGGACCCCGCCGGTGGTCTGGTTCAGGGCGTCGAGGGTGCGCTGGTCGCCGCGGAGGGTGTCGCGGAGCTGGTACAGGGAGCCGCTGAGGGTGGTGCCGAGGGGGACGGAGCCGGAGTACTGGCTGTTGCCGGTGCCCGCGTGGACGGCGTCGTACGAGCCGAGGACGGCGCCGGTACGGGCGTCGGTGACGGTGTGCAGTTCGCTGGGGGTGCCGTCGGCGCGCGGGGTGCGGGTGACGGTCTCCCAGGCGACGGCGGGGGTGGCGGTCGCGGCCCAGATGATCCGGCGGGCGCCGGGTCCGGGGGCGAGGGCCGGGGCGGCGGCGGTGGCGGTGGCGGTGGCCGCGGCGGCCTTCAGGGCGGCCGGGACGGCGGTGTCGGTGGTGGTCCGGGTGCCGTCGGGGCGCTGGTGGACGATCAGGTCGCCGCCCAGGACGGGGAGGCCGCCGATGGTGCGGTCGTAGTGGGTGTGGGTGGTGCCGTCGGGGTCGGTGACGGTGGCGGCGGGACGGACGGTGAGCTGCTCGGTGGTGCTGGTGGTGCTGGTGGTGCCTGTAGTGCTGGCGGCGCTGGTGGTGCCCGACTGCCCGGGACTCGCGCTCGCCGGGGCGGCGAGGGTGGCGAGGGTGGCAGCGAGCACCGCGGTGGTGGCGGTGGCGAGACGGACCAGGGCGCGGGGGGTGCGGGCGGTGCGGGAAGCGGGGGAGGTGGGGGAAGCGGGGGAAGCGGGGGCGGTGCGGGCGGTGCGGTGGGAGGACGCGTGGTGGGTCACTCGGGCTCCTTCGCCGGCGGTGGCGCCCGGGGTGTGGGCGCGCGTCAGCGGAGCGTGCCAGCGGAGGGTGCGGGTGGGACAGGTCTGGGACGGGGCCGCGCCCGTGGTTGTCCGAAGAGGGGGCGTCACTGTCCGGATCACGGTGGGTGGGGCGGGAGGGGGAGGGGGGAGGAGGGGGCCGGGGCCGCGGCCGGGGTCAGGACGGCAGGAGGCGCTGTTCCTTGGCGACCGCGACGGCGCCGCTGCGCGTGTCGACGCCGAGCTTGTCGTAGATGCGGCCCAGGTGGGTCTTGACGGTGGCCTCGCTGATGAACAGCGTGCGGGCGATGTCCCGGTTGCCCAGGCCCCGGGCGAGCTGGCCCAGGATGTCCAGCTCACGCTCCGTCAGGGTGGGCTTCGTACCGCGCATCTGGGCCATCACCCGGCTGGCCACGGGCGGCGAGAGGGTGGTGCGGCCCTGGGCGGCGGAGTGGATGGCCGCGAAGAGCTCCTCGGGGCGCTCCGCCTTGAGCAGGTACCCGGTGGCGCCCGCGCCGATGGCGCGGGTGATGTCGGCGTCCGTGTCGTACGTCGTCAGCACCAGGACGTGCGGGGGGCCGGGGAGCGCGGTGATGCGGCGGGTGGCCTCGATGCCGTCGATGCCCTCGCCGAGCTGGAGGTCCATCAGGACGACGTCCGGGCGCAGCGCGGCCGCCAGGGCCACCGCTTCCTCGCCGTTTCCGGCCTCGCCGACCACCTCGATGTCCGGCTCGCTGCCGAGGAGGGCGAGCAGGCCCGCCCGGACGACCAGGTGGTCGTCGCAGAGGAGGATCGTCGTCATTGGGGCTCCAGGGGGGTCAGGGGCAGGGCGGCGGACAGGACCGTGCCCTCGGCCGGGGTGGACTCGACGGTCAGGGTGCCGCCCAGCTGACGGACCCGGGCGCGCATCGCGGGCAGGCCGTGGCCGCGGCCGGGGCGCTCGGGGCCGGCCGCGCCGGGCTGTGTCCGGGAGGCGGCGAAGCCCCGGCCGTCGTCCGCGATGTCCAGGACCACCTGGTCGCCGAGGAAGCTGAGGGTGAGGGCGGCGGTACGGGCGCCGGAGTGCTCGCGGACGTTGGCGAGGGCGCCCTGGGCGATGCGGAGCAGCGCGGACTGGGTCCGGTCCGGGAGGGGGACCGGCGCGCCCTCCAGGTGGAAGCGGACGGTGACCTCCGGACCGGCGTCCAGTGCGCGGAGCGCCTCGGCGAGGGGGACGCCGTCGGCGAGCTCCGCCGGGGCCAGGTCGTGCACGAGCCGGCGCGCCTCGGCGAGGCCGCGGGCCGCGATGCCGGTGGCGGTACGGACGTGCGCCCGCGCGGTGGCCGGGTCCGCGTCCCAGGTCCGCTCGGCGGCCTGGAGCAGCATCTGCTGGCTGGAGAGGTTCTGGGCGAGGGTGTCGTGGATCTCCATCGAGAGGCGCTGCCGCTCGGCGAGGGTGCCTTCGCGGCGTTCGGTGGCGGCCAGTTCCCGGCGGGTGCGGATGAGGTCGTCGATGAGGGTGCGCTGGGCCTGGGTCTGGCGCTCCATGTGGACGAACACGGCGGTCGCGAGGGCGGCGACGGCGGGCGGGGCCAGCAGCAGGTTCGGGTCGAAGGCGGTGGCGAGCTTGAGCTGTGCGGCGACGACGAAGGCGGTGAGCAGGGCGACGAGGACGATGGCGGCGCGGGGCAGGAGGGTGCGCAGGGCGGTGTAGAAGAGCGGTACGGCGCACCAGGCGAAGCTCGGGGCGAGCACGACGAGCACCACCCAGGTGGCGACGACGAGGGCGAGCCGGGCGAGGTGGCGGGGGGTGGGGCGGGGGGTTGTGGTGGGGGTGGTCGCGGCGGGGGCCGTCGTCGGGGCGGTGGCTGTCTTCGGGCCGAGGACGTAGAGCAGGGCCAGGGTGATGCTCAGGGCGATGATCCACGGGGTGCGGGGTTCGCCGGGGTGGCGCAGGAGGAAGCGGGCCACGGAGGAGCCGAGGAGGAGGAAGAAGGCGGCGTGCATGACGGTGGTGAGGGTGCGGCTGGGTGGGGTCACGGGGCGTTTCCTCCTCCGGAGTGGGTGGTGGGTGGTCGGGTGGGTGGGGGCCGTGCGGTGTCCATCGTGCCCGCACGCCGGACCCCCCGCCGCCCCGGCAAGCCACCCCGCCCGGCGCCCGAGGCCCCGGGGTCGGCAAGCCACCCCGCCCGGCGCCTGAGGCCCCGGGGTCGGCAAGTCAGCCTGCCCGGCGTTTGAGGGCCCGCCGGAGGCCCCCGGACCCGCGCCTCAAACGCCGGCGGGGCTGGGGTGCCCCGGACCCGCGCCTCAATCGCCGGCGGGGCTGGGGTGGCCCCGGGCCCCGCGCCTCAAACGCCGGCGAGGCTGGAATTGCCTCGGGCCGTCGGTGTGGCAAGTCAGCCTGGCCGGCGTTTGAGGGCCCGCCGGAGGCCCCCCGGGCCCGCGCCTCAATCGCCGGCGGGGCTGGGGTGGCCCCGGGCCCCGCGCCTCAAACGCCGGCGAGGCTGAGATTGCCTCGGGCCGCCGGTGGGGCTGGGGTGGCTGCCCCGCGGGCCGTCGGCGGGGTCCCGCTCGGGGACAAGCCTGGGGCCTCTGGGCGGGTTCCGGATCGACCGATCGGTTGACCCCCGGGTCATCCGGTACGGGCGCCCGGGCGAGCCGGTGCGCGGATCCCGTGGGGTGGGCGGCCGGGACACGATCAGGGGGTGCCCGGAACACCGGCAACCCCCGAAACCCCAGGAGCAGCCATGAACACCCGCACCCGCCTCCTCACCGGCGCCGCCCTCGCCGTCGCCCTCGGCGCCGGGACCTTCGGGGCGGTCAGCGCCAACGCCTCCCCGGCCCCGGCGCCCGCCACCGCCGCCGCCCCCGCCCACAAGAGCGACGACAAGAGCGACGACAAGGGCGACGACAAGGGCGGCGCCAAGAACTTCACCACCTCCACCCACCTCACCATCGACGCCGCCACCCGCGCCGCGCAGGCCGCGCTGCAGGCCGCCGAGAAGGAGAACCAGAAGGTGACGGTCGCGGTGGTCGACCGCAACGGCAACACCCTCGTGACCCTGCGCGGCGACGGCGCGGGCCCGCAGTCCTACGAGTCGGCGCAGCGCAAGGCGTTCACCGCCGTGTCCTGGAACGCCCCGACCTCCGTCCTCGCGGGCCGTCTCGCCCAGACCCCGAACCTCAAGGACATCCCGGGCACCCTCTTCCTCGGCGGCGGCACGCCCGTCCAGGCCAAGGGCGCGCCGGTCGCCGGCATCGGCGTGGCCGGCGCGCCGAGCGGTGAGCTCGACGAGAAGTTCGCCAAGGCCGGCGCCGACGCCCTCGACAAGTAAGGACGGGCAAGGGACAAGTCGGCGGCAAAAGAGCGCCAGGCAAGTCCCGAAATGTAGGACACCCCTACTATCGGAGCGTGGATGACCGCGCCCTGCCCCCCGCCCCCGCCGTGGCGACGGCCTTCGCCCTGCTCCTCGCGCTCCTCGCCGGGTGCACGGGCGGCCCGGTGGAGGGCAGACCCGGGGCGGCGGGACTGCGGGACCCGCTCTTCCCCAAGGCGGGCAACGGGGGTTACGACGTACAGCACTACGCCCTCGGGATCACCTACGAGCCCCGGCAGCGGCACCTGACGGGGACCGCCGTCATCACCGCCCGCGCCACCCAGGGGCTCAGCTCCTTCAACCTCGACCTCGCCGGGCTCGACGTCAAGGGCGTCACCGTCGAGGGCGCCGGGGCCCGCTTCAACCGGACCGGGAACGAGCTGACGGTCCGCCCCGCCGAGGACCTGAAGAAGGGCGAGGTCTTCCGTACCCAGGTGAGCTATTCCGGCACCCCCCGGGTCATCCACGACGTGGACGATTCCAAGGAGGGCTGGATCCCCACCGGCGACGGCGCGGTGGGGGTGGGCGAGCCGGTCGGGTCGATGGCCTGGTTCCCGGGCAACCACCACCCGAGCGACAAGGCGACGTACGACATCACGCTCACCGTCCCGCAGGGGTACGAGGCGGTGTCCAACGGGGAGTTGCGCTCCCGTACGGACGACGGCGCCGGGCGGACGGTCTTCGCGTGGCACGGCGACCAGCCGATGGCGAGCTACCTGGCGGTGGCCGCCGTCGGCAAGTACAAGATCACGACGGGGCGGACGGCGTCCGGGATCCCCGTCTACGACGCCGTCGCGCCGGAGGAGGAGGCTGCCTCCGCGGGGCCGCTCGCGCGGCTGCCCGAGATGGTGGAGTGGGGCAGCGGGAAGTTCGGGCCGTACCCCTTCTCCACCACCGGGGCGATCGTCGAGCGCCACGGCACGCTGGGCTACGCGCTGGAGACGCAGACGCGGCCGGTGTTCTCCGGTGCGCCGAGCGAGATCCTCGTCCTGCACGAGCTGGCGCACCAGTGGTTCGGGAACTCGGTGTCGCCCAAGGCGTGGAAGGACATGTGGCTCAACGAGGGCTTCGCGACCTACGCCGAGTGGCTGTGGTCCGAGGACCACGGCGGGGCGAGCGCGCAGGACCGGTTCACCGCGTTCCTGGAGGGCGACACCCGCGTCGATTCCGACGCCGACCGGGCGTGGGGGGACTTCCCGCCCGCCGAACCGCCCGGGCCCGAGGACATCTCGGCCGATCCCGTGTACTACCGCGGCGCGATGGTCCTGCACCGGATCCGTCAGGAGGTCGGCGACCCGGCCTTCTTCGCGCTGGTGCGCGGCTGGGCCGCCGAGCACCGGCACGGGAACGCCGGTACGCGCGACTTCACCGCCTACGCCGAGAAGTCGACGGGGCACGACCTGAGCGACGTCTGGGACGTGTGGCTGTACGGGAAGGACAAGCCGAAGGCCCCGAGCGACGACAAGGCCGGTGCGGCCGGGGTCGGCGCCGCGAAGGCCGGCGCCGCGAAGGCCGACGCCGCCAAGGCCGTCGGCGTCGGGGTCAGCGGGGGTCGGTGAGCGGCTTGCGCAGGACCGTGCAGGGGCGGCCGTGTTCGAGGTCGGGGGCCCGGCGCAGCTCGGTGTAGCCCTGGGCGGTCCAGAACGCCAGCGCGCGCGGGTTGTTGTCGAGCACCGCCAGGCGCAGGCCGTCCCGTCCGGCGGTGCGGAAGCGGTCCTCGACGAGGGTGGCGAGCGTACGGCCGTACCCGGAGCGGTGGGCGGTCGCGTCGATCAGCAGCAGGCCGATCCAGGGGTCCGGATCGCCGGAGCCCGGGTCGGGGTGGTGATCGAGGGTGGCGACCAGCCCGACCAGGCGGCCCGCCGAACGGGCCAGCAGCACCCGGGCGCCGTCATGGGCGAGTTCGTCGGCGAGCGCGGCCGCGACCTGCTCGACGGTGATCCGCGCGGGGTCGGGGAAGTCCCCGCTGAGCTCGAAGAAGGCGTGGTTCGTCGCGTAGAGCGCGGCGACCTCGGTGAGGACCGGCCCGGGCAGCGCGCCGTCGACGGGGGCGAGGGGTTCGAGGATCACCCGGCGACCGTAGCAAGGCGAGCCCCCGCCCGCGTGGGGACAGGAGCGCACCGGCCCCCCGAACGCACCGAGGCCCCCCGTGCGGACGGGCACGGAGGGCCTGGGGGGAAGTCCGGGGCGGACGGGCCCCGGACGTGACCTTGCGCGGCGCCGCGCGGCGTGGCGTCACGCCGTGCCGTGCGGCCGACTAGACGTTGACGCCGAAGTCCTGGGCGATGCCCGTCAGGCCGGAGGCGTAGCCCTGGCCGACCGCGCGGAACTTCCACTCCGCGCCGCTGCGGTACAGCTCGCCGAAGACCATCGCGGTCTCGGTCGCCGCGTCCTCGGAGAGGTCGTAGCGGGCGATCTCGGCGCCGCCGGCCTGGTTCACGACGCGGATGTACGCGTTGCGCACCTGGCCGAAGTTCTGGCCGCGGGCGTCGGCGTCGTAGATGGAGACCGGGAAGACGATCTTGTCCACATCGGCCGGGAGGCCCGCCAGGTTGACCTTGATGGACTCGTCGTCGCCGGAGCCCTCACCGGTGCGGTTGTCACCGGTGTGCACGATGGTCTGGTCCGGGGTGGACTTGTTGTTGAAGAAGACGAAGTGGCCGTCGGAGACGACCTTGCCCGTCGGGTTCACCGCGATCGCGGACGCGTCCAGGTCGAAGTCGACACCGGTCGTCGTACGGACGTCCCAGCCCAGACCGACCGTGACGGCTGCGAGGCCGGGAGCCTCCTTGCTGAGCGAGACGTTGCCGCCCTTGGACAGGCTTACAGCCATGGGATGTCCCTTTCCTGTGCTGCCGGCGCCCTGCGACGCCGTGCGACGTCCTCTGACGCCCTGGTGACGTTACCGCTGACTGTCATAACGCCGGGAGGGGGCGCAGAGGTTCCAGCCCGCGTGAAATGGGGGTGACGCGGTGGTGGGCGGGGGCGGATCATAGGGGGCATGCCTGGTCCCTATGTCATCCGCGGTGCGGTCGCGCTGCCCGAAGCCGAACTCACCTGGCGCTTCTCGCGCTCCTCGGGGCCCGGGGGGCAGCACGTCAACACCTCCGACTCGCGGGTCGAGCTGCTCTTCGACATCGGGGCCACCAAGGCGCTGCCCGAGGTGTGGCGGGCGCGGGCGCTGGAGCGGCTCGCCTCGCGGCTGGTGGACGGCGTGGTGACCGTACGGGCTTCCGAGCACCGCTCGCAGTTCCGCAACCGGGAGATGGCGCTGGTCCGGCTGGCCGCGCTGCTGGCCGAGGCGACGGCGCCGCCGCCGAAGGCGAGGCGGGCGACGAAGATCCCGCGCGGGATCAACGAGCGGCGGCTGCGCGAGAAGAAGGCGCGGGCCGAGACCAAGCGGGGGCGGACCGGCCGGGACTGGTAGCCCGCGGGCAGCCGACCCCCCGGGGCTCCGCCCCGGACCCCGCGCCTCACACGCCAGCGGGGCGGGAATGCCGGGCCTCACGCACCCAAGTGGCGGTACTTGCCGCGGAAATAGGTGAGCGGGCCGCCGCCCTCGGTGCCCCCGGCGGCCGGGATGCCCGCCGTCAGCACCCGCCCGATGACCAGGGTGTGGTCGCCCGCCTCGACGCGGCTCTCGGTGCGGCACTCCAGGGTGGCCAGCGCGCCGCCCATCAGCAGGGCGCCGGAGGCCTCGCCCCGCCGGTACGGCAGGTCCGCGAACAGCAGCCGGTCGCTGATCCGGCCCTTCATCGCGAACCGGCTCGCCACCTGCCGCTGGCTCTCGGCGAGTACGGAGACCCCCCACAGCGGCTGTTCGGCCAGCAGGTCGTCCATCCGGGACCCCTCGCGCAGGCTCACCAGGACCAGCGGCGGATCCAGGGACACCGACATGAAGGCGGTCGCCGTCATGCCGACGTCCTCGCCGTCGGGGCCGGTCGCGGACAGGGGCTCCTCGCGTGCCGTGACCAGCACCACGCCCGCCGCCAGCCGGGACATGGCCTCCCGGAACTCGTCGTTGCTCACTCCCTCAGCATGAGGGGTGGCCGGGCGGCCGGGGATCACGGCGGGGGGCACGGCGGGAATCAGGGGTATCGCGGGTCTCGTCTTCAGCACGGACGAAACGCTAGTCTCGCGTCCCCACCGGCACATCGGGCCGTGGTCCCAGGCGCCGCGCGACCCGCGGCCTAGGTCTTCCCGGCCCGACTTCCCACCGCTTTCCGGGTGCCCGGCGTATCGTTTGCTCCCGGGAATGAAGGGGAGCGCTCCCAGTCGGCAAGGGCCCCATTATCCATCTCATGTGACTTGAGTCACAGAGGGCAAGATTTGTTGACCCTGTGTACCTGCGGCACAGCTCACTGTGATTCAGTGGACGGGACACCGCAACGAAACGCCGATGACATACCTGGAGTTGCTGTCGAGGTCTCGGGGAGAGCGAGCAATGGAGACCGAGTCGGAGCCGTACGTCCGTCTTGCGACCCTGCGGCAGCTGCACAAGGTGGTCGCCGAGCTGAATACGGCCCGGAGTCTCGCGGACACCCTGCAGACCGTCGTGGACGGCATCGTCGTGGGCCTCGGCTACGAACTCGCCTGTGTCAACCTCGTCCGCCCGGACGGTGATCTGGTCGTCGCCGCCTTCGCCGGCGACCCCTCCGCGGAGGCCCTCATCACCGGTCGCGTCGGCTCCCGCGCCTCCTGGGACCGCCGTCTGACGATGGGTGAGAACTGGGACGGGCTGCGCTTCATCCCGCACACCGAGGGCTGGGTCCTGATCGAGGACGACGTCCCGCAGTGGCACACCGAGGGCCCCGATCCGCGGTTCGAGGACGAGTGGCACCCCGAGGACCGGCTCTACGCCCCCATGTACGCGTCCGCCGGGGAACTTCTGGGTGTCATTTCGGTGGACAGGCCGCGCAACGGGCGCCGCCCCGGCGCGTGGGGGCGCGAAGCGCTGCAGATGTACGCGTTCCAAGCGGCGATTGCGATCAGCAACGCGCGGCTGCGCGCGAACATGCAGCGGGCCCTGGTCCGGCTCGAACGCGAGCAGCAGGCGCTGCGGGCCAGCGAGGAGTCGTTCCGCCAGGCCTTCGAATACGCGCCCAGCGGCATGGCGATCGCCGAGATGGGCGGTGACCAGCACGGGCGGCTGCTGCGCACCAACGACGCGCTGTGCCGGCTGCTCGGCCGGCCCGCCTCCGTCCTGCGCCGCTACTCCTTCTCCGACCTCGTGCACCCCGAGGACATCGGCACCCTGCTGCGGACCTCCGCCGAGGGCGGCCGGGCCGAGCTGCGGCTCGGGCGGCGCGACGGCACGTATGTATGGGTGTCGCTGCGCAACTCCGTGGTGGCGGACGCGGCCGACGGGCCCCGTTTCCTGCTCACCCACGTCGAGGACATCGAGGAGCGCAAGCGGCACGAGCTCCAGCTCGCCCACCGGGCCAGCCACGACGCGCTGACCGGACTGCCCAACAGCGCCGAACTGCGGGCCCGGCTCGGCGCGCGGCTGTGCCGCAGACCCCAGTCGGTGCGGGCGACGGCGGTGGAGGCCCTGGACGCGGCCTACGAGGGGCGGAGCGAGGCGGGTGGTGCCGGTGAGCACGGGTTTCGGCCCGACGGCGGCCCCGACCCCTTCGAGTTCCCCGGCGTGCCCGGGCAGACCGGCGGCCCGGGAGGCCCCGGCGGGCCCGGCGGCCCGGGGGGAGTGGGACCGTACGACCACCACGTGCACACGGTGGCGCCCGAGACGGAGATCGACGACGGGACCAAGGGACTCGCGGTGCTCTTCTGCGACCTCGACGGGTTCAAATCGATCAATGACCGGTTCGGGCACCACACCGGGGACGCGGTGCTCATCGAGGTGGCACGGCGGCTGACGACCGGTGTCAGGGACGGGGACACCGTCGCCCGGCTGGGTGGGGACGAGTTCGTGGTGCTGGCCGACGGGCTGGGCGCCGCGGACGCCGCCGACCTGGCCGTCCGGCTGCGCAACGCGATCATCCCGCCGATCCGGGTGGACGGCCGGGCGGTCCGCGTGGGGGCGAGTTTCGGAATCGGCTGGGCGAGCTGCGGGATGTCCGCGGATGAGGTGCTGCGCTCCGCCGACCAGCGGATGTACATCGAGAAGCGGTCACGGTCCAAGGCGCACCGCAGGGCGGGCTGAGCCCGTCGTCGGGGTGGTAGAGCGCCTGGAGCGCGCCTGTTCGAGGTAGGCTCCCGTGGGTCGAAAGGAGTGACCTGAGATGACGACGCCCGCGAACCACGGCTCGAACGGTGGGGCGAACCAGCCCGAGGACGACGATCCGTTCGGCTACCTCTACGAGGACGGGCAGGCGGCCGGTGCCACACCGCCCGGACAGGGTGGTGGATACGGCTACCCCGGCCCCGCCGGTGGCGCGCAGCCAGGTGTCCCCAGGACCTCCTACAACCAGGTGCGCACGGTAGGCGACCGCCCGTCGTACGGCGGCCAGCGCGGCCAGGTCCCCTACCAGCAGGGCCCGAACGGCCCGGCCCCGGGCCAGCAGGCCGCGTACCAGCAGCCGGGCCAGCCCCCCCTACCAGGCGCAGTACCAGGCCCCGGAGACGATCCAGACGGGCTACGGCGTCCCGCCGCACCAGCCCCCGCACCACGGCCAGCAGGGCCCGCCGCACGGCGGCGGCTCCGGCTCCAGCCGCCGGGGCATGCTGATCGCGGCCGGTGCCGTGGTCGCCGCCGTGGCGATCGGCATCGGCGCGGCCGTGGCCTTCGGCAACGACGATTCGGACAAGGACAAGGCGGACGGCAAGAACACCGGCCCGACCCAGTCCCAGTCGCGGCAGCCGTCCGGCGAGCCGAGCGGATCGCCGTCGCCCTCGGCGTCGGCGGCGAAGCTGCCGAAGGCGGACGCGACCGGTTCCGGCTTCGCCCTGGCGGGCGGCGCGGGCGTGCAGAACAGCGTGCCGGGCGCCAAGTCGAGCACCGGGCAGTACGTGGGCGGGTTCAACAAGCCCGGTGCGTCGCTGACCTGGTCGCTGGACGTGCCGAAGGAGGGGTCGTACAAGCTGAAGATGACGTACGGCGTCCCGGGCAAGGACGGCACCACCACGCTGACCGTCAACGGCGAGGCGCAGACCCGCCCGATCAACATGAAGAACTGGGCGAACGCGAAGCCCGGCGAGTGGGACAAGGGCTGGACCAACACCTACTCGCTGGTCGACCTCAAGTCGGGCGCGAACACCATCAAGATCTCGTGCGAGACGGGCAACCAGTGCGACGTGCTCATCGACCAGCTGTGGCTCGAGGCGAACTGACGCCGCTCCCCGCAGCCACCACCCGCACGGGCGCGCCCGGTCACTGACCGGGTGGCCGCGAGACGGTGACCGACCCCCGTACCTCCTCGTAGGTGCGGGGGTCGAACTCTCCCGCCACCGGGGAGTGCACGGTGGCCGCCGAGAGGGCGACCGCGCGGGCCAGCCGGTCGGGCCAGTCGAGGCCCTCGGCCAGGGCCGACAGGAGGCCCGCGACGGCGGAGTCCCCGGCTCCGGTGGGGTTGCCGGACAGGGCGCGGGGCGGGGCGGCCTGCCAGGTGCCCTGGGGAGTGGCCGCGAGCAGGCCCGCCGGGCCCAGCGAGGTGATCACCGCGTGGGCGCCGCGCCGGCGGGCGTCGCGGGTGGCGGGGAGCGGTTCGCGGGAGCCGGTCAGCTCGGCGAGTTCGGCGGCGTTCGGCTTGATCATCTCGGGGCGGGCGGCGATCCCGCGCCGCAGGGCCTCGCCGCTGGTGTCGAGGAGGACCGGGACGCCGGCCGCGCGGGCCGCGCGGACGAGCACCGCGTACGCGCCGACGGGGACGCCGGGCGGCAGGCTGCCGCACAGGGCGACCGCGGCGACGGGGCGCGCGGAGGACCGTACGAGGGCGTCGTAGTGCTCCAGGAAGGCGGCCCATTCGGCGGGCGTGATCAGCGGGCCCGGTTCGTTGAACTGGGTGGTGTCGCCGGTCGCGGCGTCGGCCACGGCCAGGGTGCGCCGGGTGGGGCCCGCGCAGGGCAGGAGCGCGTCGACGACGCCGGGCGCGTGGGCCGCCAGGCCCGTACGGACCGCCGCGCCCGCGGGGCCGCCCGCGAAACCGGTGGCGGTGACCTCGTGGCCGAGCGCGGCGAGCACCCGGGCCACGTTGAGGCCCTTGCCGCCGGGGCGCTCGATGACGTCGCTCACCCGGTGCGAGGCGTGCGGCAGCAGCCTCGGCACCCGATAGGTGACATCGAGTGCGGTGTTGAGCGTGACGGTGACGATCATGCGGCGGGACCCCCGGGTTTCGGTCTGCCGGGATCATGCCAAACAGAAGGCGGTCGGCCCAGTCCCCCGGGCCGACCGCCCGTGCCGGTGCACCGGTTGGCCGCTCAGACGGCCGGGGTGACGATCCATTCGCCGCGCCGCATGACGCCCTTGACGTCGAAGTCCGCGTCGAGGACGACGAGGTCGGCGTACTTGCCGGGCTCCAGCGAGCCGACCTGGTCGTATACGCCGATCAGCCGGGCCGGGTTCGCGGAGATCGCCTGGACGACGGACTCGACCGGCAGCCGGTCCAGGGTCACCGACCGCTTGAACGCGGTGTCCAGGGTCAGCGTCGAGCCCGCGATGGACCCGCCCTCGACGAGCCGGGCCACGCCGTCCTTGACCTCGACCTCCAGCGGACCGAGGTGGTAGGTGCCGTCGCCGAAGCCCGCCGCGTCCATCGCGTCGGTGATCAGCGCGACGCGGTGCGCGCCCGCGTGGTGGAAGGCCAGCTCCAGCATCGCCGGGTGCAGGTGGGTGCCGTCGTTGATCAGCTCGACGGTGATCCGCTCGTCCTCCAGCAGCGCCGCGATCGGGCCGGGCGCGCGGTGCTCCATGCCGGGCATCGCGTTGTAGAGGTGGGTGGCGACGGTGGCGCCCGCGTCGATGGCCTGGCGGGTCTGCTCGTACGTGGAGTCGGTGTGCCCGATCGCGGCGATCACCCCCTGCTCGGCCAGCAGGCGTACGGAGTCCAGCCCGCCCGGCAGCTCGGTGGCCAGCGTGAACATCCGGGCGGCGCCGTGCGCGGCGTCCATCAGCTTGCGGACCTCGGCCGGGTCCGGGTGGCGCAGCAGGTCTTCCTTGTGCGCGCCCTTGCGGCAGGGGTTGATGAACGGCCCCTCGAAGTGGATGCCCGCGATCTCGCCCTGCTGGGTCAGCTCGGCGAGCAGCGCGGCCCGCCGGGCCAGCTCGTCGAGATCGCCGGTGACGGTCGAGGCGACCAGCGTGGTGGTGCCGTGCTCGCGGTGGGTCCGTACGCCCTTGAGGATCTCCTCGGGGGTGCCGGAGGTGAAGGAGGCGCCGCCACCACCGTGGTTGTGCATGTCCACGAAGCCGGGGACGATCCAGTGCCCCGCCAGGTCCAGGGCCCGCGCGTCCTCGCGCGCGCTGCCGGCGATGCGCTCGCCCTCGACGATGACGCGGCCGCCCGTGACGGTCCCGGTGGGCAGCACCACCTTGGCGCCGGAGAGAACGGTGCTGTGTGCGCTTCCGGCCATCAGGCAGGTACCTCCGTGGCGAGTAGGTCCCAGGCGAGCAGACCCGCGCCCAGGCATCCGGCCGTGTCCCCGAGGGCCGCCGGAACGATCTCGGGCAGTCGCTGGAACGTCACGCGTTCCTCGACGGCGGCCCGAAGTGGTGTGAACAAGGTTTCTCCGGCCTCGGCCAGCCCGCCACCGATGATCAGCGTGCGCGGATCCAGCAGCGTGAGGGCGGTGACCAGACCGTCGGCGAGGGCGCCGACCGCGGCGAGCCAGACCTCCAGGGCGCGCGGATCGCCGGACTCGACGGCCTTGGCGCAGTCGGCCGCGTCCGCGGCGGGGTCGCCGGAGGCGGCGGCCCACGCGCGGGTGACGGCGGAGGCGGAGGCGAGGGTCTCCAGGCAGCCGTACTGGCCGCAGCCGCAGGCGGGGCCGCCGGGGCGGACCACGATGTGGCCGATCTCGCCCGCGTAGCCGTGCGCGCCGGCCTCGATCCGGCCCGCGATGCCGATGGCGCCCGCGATGCCGGTGCCGAGCGGTACGAAGAGGAAGCGGTCGGCGCCCCGGCCCGCGCCGATGCGGCCCTCGGCGAGGCCGCCGGTGCGCACGTCGTGGCCGAGGGCCACCGGGATGCCGCCGAGCCGACTGCTGAGCAGGGCGCGCATCGGTACGTCGCGCCAGCCCAGGTTCGCCGCGTACACGGCGATCCCGTTCTCGGCGTCGACGATCCCGGGGACGGCGACTCCGGCGGCGGAGGCGGGCTGTCCGTACCGCTGGACCCCCAGGTCGCGCAGCTCGGCGGCGAACTCCAGGATCGACTCGACGACGGCATCGGGGCCCCGGTCGCGGCCGGTGGCCCGGCGCGCCTCGTGGAGCAGCGAGCCGTCCCCGGCGACGAGGGCGGCCTTCATCCCGGTGCCGCCCACATCGAGGGCGATGACGTGTTTCACGGGTTTCACAGGTGACAGTCTCGCGTGCTGGACGGGGAAAGGTCTAGTCCACTGAGGGGGATTGTTGAGTAGCCATACAAATGGGGGACCGCGATCCCCGTCCGGTTGTGGACACTCGGCGAAAGTGGTGTAGACCTTACGTGGATCGTACGTACAACCATGGGGTGGACCGAGAGCTGTGAGAGCCCGTTTCCTGAGCCTGGCGGCCTGCGGCGCCGCACTCTGCATGACCGTGACGCTGACCGGCTGCGGAAGCGAGGTCCTCGCCGGGAACAACGAGGTGACCCTGCACGTCGTGGCGGCCGACTACGGGGACAATCCGGGGAATTCCTCCACCAAGTACTGGAAGGACCTCGCGCACCGCTTCGAGAAGGACCACAGCGGCGTCAAGGTCGAGGTGAACGTCTACTCCTGGACCGAGGTCGACGCCAAGGTCGCCGGGATGGTCAAGGCGGGCAAGGCCCCCGACATCGCGCAGATCGGCGCCTACGCCGACTACGCCGCCGCCGACAAGCTCTACACCGCCGACGAGCTGCTCTCCGTACAGACCGAGGCCGACTTCCTCGCGCCGCTCGCCGACGCGGGCAAGGTCAAGCGGGTCCAGTACGGCATGCCCTTCGTGGCCAGTACCCGGCTCCTCTTCTACAACGAGAAGCTCTTCGCCGACGCGGGCATCATCCCGGCGAGCGCCGTCGGCACCGGCAAGGGCTGGCAGCCCAAGTCCTGGTCCGAGCTGGAGTCGGCCGCCAAGAAGCTCAAGGCGGCCAAGGTCCCGACCCCCTTCGCGCTGCCGCTGGGCCGCGAGGAGGCGCAGGCCGAGACCATGAACTGGCTGCTGGCGGGCGGTGGCGGCTACACCGACAACGAGGAGTCCTACGCGCTGGACTCCCCGGACAACGTCAAGACCTTCGAGTACCTGCGCGACACCCTGGTCGGCGGTGGCCTGACCGGCCCCGTCGAGCCCGCCAAGCTGGACCGGCAGGCCGCCTTCGACGGCTTCACGCGCGGTGAGGTCGGCATGCTCAACGGCCACCCGACGCTGATCAAGCAGGCCACGGCCAAGGGCGTGAAGTTCGGCATGGTCGCCCTGCCGACCGCCGACGGCGCGGACAAGCCCGCCATGGGCGTCGCCGACTGGGTCATGGCCTTCAAGAACGGCCACCGCAAGGAATCGGGCAAGTTCCTCGACTTCCTCTACTCGGCCGAGAACCAGACCGCCTTCACCGGGCAGTACGACCTGCTGCCGGTCACCACCAGCGGCTACCGGTCGATGGACGCGGCCACCGGGGCGGGCGCCGGCCAGCTCAAGACCTTCCTCCAGGCGCTGCCGACCTCGCGGCTCTACCCCGTCGGCAAGAAGTCGTGGTCGGGCGTGAGCGAGAACATCAAGCAGAACATCGGCAAGACCGTCCAGCCGGGCGGGCAGCCCGCGAAGACGCTGGAGGAGATGGCGCGCTCGGCGCGTGCGGAGGACGCGCACTGATCGTCCAGCTCCTGCTCCTGCTGTCGGTGGCCGGAGTTAATCTGGAGGTATGACGGAGGGCGGGCGGTTGACGGAGACGGAGGCCGCCGTGCTCGCGTACGAGGGGCGTACCTGGCCCGGTCCCGGCGCCAAGGAGCGGGCGATACGGGAACGGCTGGGGATGTCCCCCGTCCGCTACTACCAGCTGCTCAACGCCCTGATGGACGACCCGCGGGCGCTGGCGCACGCGCCCGGTACGGTCAACCGGCTCCGCAGGCTGCGCGAAGCGCAGCGGGCCCGGCGATAGCCCTCCCCGGAGGGGACCGTTAGGGTCGTGCGTATGGGGAGCCATCCGCACAGCACGCCCGCCGACAGCCTGCCGGTGCCCGTGACCGCCGCCGGACGCGAGGGGCTCGACGCCCTGCTCCGGAATCCGGGCCGGTCCGTGATCGCCCTCGATTTCGACGGCACGCTCGCCGAGATCGTGCCCGACCCCGACCAGGCGCGCGCCCACGCCGACGCCGTGCCGGCGCTGGCCGCGCTCGCGCCGAAGGTCGCGTCGGTGGCCGTGGTCACCGGGCGGCCCGCGGGGGTCGCGGTGCGGTACGGGGGGTTCGCGGGGGTGCCGGGGCTGGAGCACCTCGTCGTCCTCGGGCACTACGGCGCCGAGCGCTGGGACGCCGTCACCGGGACCGTGCACGCGCCCGCCGAACACCCCGGGGTGGCGGCGCTGCGGGCCGAGCTGCCGGGGTTCCTGGACGCCATCGGGGCGTGGCGCGGCACCTGGATCGAGGAGAAGGGGCGGGCGCTGGCCGTCCACACCCGGCGGGCCGCCGATCCCGCGGCCGCGTTCGAGGCGTTGCGGGGGCCGCTGGCCGAGCTGGCGGCGCGGCACGGGCTGATGGTGGAGCCGGGGCGGGCGGTGCTGGAGCTGCGGCCGCCGGGGATGGACAAGGGCGTGGCCCTCACCGAGTACCTGGCGGAGACCGGGGCCGAGGCGGTGCTGTACGCCGGGGACGACCTGGGGGACCTTGCGGCGTTCGCGGCCGTGGAGAAGCTGCGGGGGGAGGGCGTGCCGGGGCTCCTGCTGTGCAGCGGCTCGGCCGAAGTCCCCGAACTCGCGGCCCGAGCCGACCTGACCCTGGCGGGTCCCCCCGAAATCGCGGCCTTCCTGACCACCCTGTCCGCAGCCCTGTAACCGCGCGCCCGCCACCCGCCCCGCCGGGGCCGACGAGGCTGAGGGGTGGCCGGTCCCGGTGGGCCGCCTGCGGCTGCTCATGCCCTCCGGGGGCGCTGGGGGTGTGCCCGGCGGGGGTGGCCGGTCCCGGTGGGTCGCCTGCGGCTCGCTGTGCCCTCCGGGGGCGCCTCAATCGCCGGCGAGGCTGAGGGTGGTGCGGCGCGCTGCCAGGGCTGGGGGTGGCCGGTCCCGGTGGGTCGCCTGCGGCTCGCTGCGCCCTCCGGGGGCGCCTCAATCGCCGGCGGGGCTGAGGGTGGTGCGGCGCGCTGCCAGGCTGGGGCTGGCCGGTCCCGGTGGGTCGCCTGTGGCTCGCTGTGCCCTCCGGGGGCGCCTCAATCGCCGGCGGGGCTGAGGGTGGTGCGGCGCGCTGCCAGGCTGAGGGGTGGCCGGGTCCGGTGGGTTGCCTGCGGCTTGCTGTGCCCTCCGGGGGCGCCTCAATCGCCGGCGGGGCTGGGGGTGTGCCCGGCTGGGGGATTGCCCGGAGGGCAATTTCAGCCGCCCGGCGTTTGAGGGCCCGCCGGAGGCAACACCAGCCCGCCCGGCGTTTGAGGGCAAAGCCTCAGCCCGCCCGGCGGTTGAGGGCAGTACACGGGCCGAGCGGGCGTATTCCAGCCCGCCCGGCGTTTGAGGGCGAGGGTCAGGGCGCGGCCAGGGCCGACAGCTGGGATTCGAACCAGGTCGACGGGGGGAGGGCCGTGGCGTGGGCGGCCAGACGCTTCGTGCGCTCCGCCCGCTCGGCCGACGGCATCGACAGGGCCGCGTGCAGCGCGGCCGCGGTCTCCGTGACGTCGTACGGGTGCACCGTCAACGCATCCTCCCGCAGCTCCTCGTACGCCCCCGCCCCCGTCGACAGGACCAGCACGCACCCCGCCTCCGACACCACCGGGATCTCCTTGGCGACCAGGTTCATCCCGTCCCGCACCGGGTTCACCAGCGCCACGTCCGCCAGCCGGTACGCCGCCAGCGAGCGCGCGAAGTCGTCCTCCACCGAGACCAGCACCGGCTGCCAGTCCGGCGTGCCGAGCTCCGTGTTGATCTCCGCCGCCAGCTCTCTCACCGCCTGCGTGTACGACCGGTAGACGGCCAGGTCCTGCCGGGACGGATAGGCGGACGCCAGGTGCACCACGCGGCCGCGCCACTCGGGGTGGACCGTCAGCAGCTCCCGGTAGGCCAGCAGCCCGCGCAGGATGTTCTTCGACAGCTCCGTGCGGTCCACCCGGACGATGGCCTTGCGCCCCGCGACCTCCGCCCGCAGCGCCGCCAGCTTGTCGTTCACCTCCGGCCGGTGGGCCAGCTTCCGCAGCTCGTCGCCGTCCACGCCCAGCGGGAACACCCGGACCGAGGTGGTCCGGTCCCCCCACGCCTCGTGCCGCCGGTGGGCGATCTCCTCGCCGTCCGCCGTGGCCACCCCGTGGCCGTCGTCCAGGGTCATCGCGTCCAGGAACGCCCGGGCCCACGCGTGCGTGTGGAAGCCCACCACGTCGGCGCCGAGCATCCCCCAGAGCAGCTCCTCGCGGACGTACGAGGGCAGGATGCGCAGGTAGTCGTACGAGGCCCACGGGGTGTGGGTGAAGTGCGCGATCAGCAGATCCGGCCGCAGCACCCGCAGCATCCCGGGCACCAGCGCCAGGTGGTAGTCCTGCACCAGGACCCGCGCGCCCTGCTCCGCCTCCTCGGCCAGCGCCTCGGCGAAGGAGCGGTTGTAGGCGACGTACGACTCCCACGCCCGGTGGAACGCCGCGTCGAAGACCGGCTCGCGCGGGACGTCGTACAGGTGGTGGTGGGTGAACCAGAGCACCGAATTGGCGATGGCGTTGTACGCGTCGTCATAGACGGCGGGATCGATGTCCAGCATCCGGACACCCGGCTCGGAAACCCCCCGCCGCACCGCCTCGCGGTCCGCGTCGGACAGCGCCGCGCAGATCCACAGCGCCTCCGGCTGGCGGGAAAGGGCGGCGGAGAGACCGGAGACGAGACCGCCTCCGCCGCGCCGGGCACTGAGCGTGCCGTCGGCGTCGAGGGCGTACGAGAGCGGGCCGCGGTTGGCGGCGACGAGTACCTGAGAGGCCATGCGGGCAACCTAGCCCGCGGGCGCGGGGCTCAAACCGTGACAACCGTCATGGCCCCTGCCACCCGCGCCCGCCGCTTCCGCCGTCACGCCACCCGCCGGCGGGCGTACTCCTCGACCTCCCGCATCGGCGGCCGCTCCACCGTGTCCACCGGGTAGGTGCGCGGCTCGAAACCGTCCGGGCCGCGCTCGAACTGGGTCAGCTCCGGCCGCACCAGGTGCCCGCGCGACAGCCGCAGCTGCGCGGTCCGGTAGATCGCGGCGGCCATCCGGCCCAGCGCCCGGCCGTCCTGGTGCCGGTGCAGCCGGACCCCGACGTCCACCTGCGCCAGCGCGTCCAGGCCCGCCGTGTGCAGCGCGTCCACCAGCAGGCCCAGCTCCACGCCGTAGCCGACGGGGAACGGCAGCCGCTCCAGCAGGGAGCGGCGTACGGCGTACTCGCCGCCCAGCGGCTGGACGAATCCGGCCAGCTGCGGCCAGTGCAGGTTCAGCAGCGGGCGGGCCACCAGCTCGGTGACCCGGCCGCCCTGGCCGGGGGCGTCGCCGAGGGGGCGGTCGTACATCGCCTTGACGAACTGCACGTCCGGATCGGTCAGCAGCGGGCCGACGATCCCGGAGACGAAGGTGGCCGAGAAGTCGCGCAGGTCGGCGTCGACGAAACAGACGATGTCCCCCGTGGTGACCAGCAGCGAGCGCCACAGCACCTCGCCCTTGCCGGGCAGTGCCGGGACCCGCGGCAGGATGTCGTCGCGGTGCACCACGCGGGCGCCGGCCTTCTCGGCGACCTCCGAGGTGCGGTCGCTCGAGCCGGAGTCGATGACGACGAGTTCGTCGACGAGCGGGACGGGCAGGCGGGCCATGAGGTCACGGCGGATGACCTCGACGATCGCGCCGACCGTCGCCTCCTCGTCAAGGGCGGGCAGGACGACGCTGACCGTGACGCCCGATGCCCGCTTGGCCGAAAGGAGCTGCTCCAACGGTCGGTCGGTGGCGGACCAGGAGCGGGCCCCCAGCCAGCGCTCCACCTCTTCCAGCACCTTCAGCACTCCTTGATTCCGTTGTGACCCGGCCATCGATATGGCCGATATGTGATCCATCTCGCGGTTCGGACGGCTGTCTCAACCGCCCATGCCTTCGGTTACAGTCTTGAACAACGCGGAGACCCCTCGCATGTCGGGGGTCCCCACGAACAAACGCACGGGTGCGCCGCCAAGGCGCGTTCGCGCCATACCGCTCATCCAGAGGGGCAGAGGGATACGGCCCGTTGAAGCCCCGGCAACCCTCCAGTCGGTCTCGCGATTCTGCAAAGTCAGCGAGGTCCCCGGCTAGGGAAGGTGCCAAATCCGTCTCGTGGCGAAGTGCGCCACGGGGAAGATGAGGAGAAAGGGCCTCGCCGTCATGGCTGTACAGACTCACCCCACCTCTGCCGCGACCTCCGTCGATCTCGGACCCGCCGCCGGACTTTCCTGCCGCGAGTGCGGTACCCGCTTCGAGCTGGGTCCCATTTTCGCCTGTGCCGAGTGTTTCGGTCCGCTGGAAGTCGCATACGACCTTCCGACCGGTGACCCCGAGGCGCTGCGCGCCGCGATCGAGGCCGGCCCGGACAACATCTGGCGCTACGCGCCGCTGCTGCCCGTCCCCGCCGACGTGGCCTCGAAGCCGAACCTGAACCCTGGCTTCACCAAGCTCGTGGACGCCGAGAACCTGGCCAAGGAGCTGGGCTTCACCGGCAAGCTCTACGTCAAGGACGACTCCGGCAATCCGACGCACTCCTTCAAGGACCGGGTCGTCGCGATCGCCGTCGAGGCCGCCCGCGCCTTCGGCTTCACCACGCTCTCCTGCTCCTCCACGGGCAACCTGGCCGGGGCCGTCGGCGCCGCCGCCGCCCGGGCCGGACTGCGCTCCTGCGTGTTCATCCCGCACGACCTGGAGCAGGGCAAGGTCGTCATGGCCGGTGTGTACGGCGGCGAGCTGGTCGGCATCGAGGGCAACTACGACGACGTCAACCGGTTCTGCTCGGAACTGATCGGCGACCCGCTCGGCGAGGGCTGGGGCTTCGTCAACGTCAACCTGCGCCCGTACTACGGCGAGGGTTCCAAGACGCTGGCCTACGAGATCTGCGAGCAGCTCGGCTGGCAGCTGCCCGACCAGATCGTCATCCCGATCGCGTCCGGCTCGCAGCTCACGAAGATCGACAAGGGTCTGCAGGAGCTGATCAAGCTCGGCCTGGTCGAGGACAAGCCGTACAAGATCTTCGGTGCCCAGGCCGAGGGCTGCTCCCCCGTCTCGACCGCCTTCAAGGCCGGTCACGACGTGGTCCGCCCGCAGAAGCCCAACACCATCGCCAAGTCGCTCGCCATCGGCAACCCGGCCGACGGCCCGTACGTCCTGGACATCGCCCGCCGTACGGGTGGCTACGTCGAGGACGTCACCGACGAGCAGGTCGTCGAGGCCATCAAGATCCTGGCGCAGACCGAGGGCATCTTCGCCGAGACCGCGGGCGGCGTGACCGTCGGCGTGACGAAGAAGCTGGTCGAGAACGGGCAGCTCGACCCGGCGCTGACCACGGTGGTCCTGAACACCGGCGACGGGCTCAAGACCCTGGAGGCCGTGGCCGCCGACAGCGGCCAGAGCGCCACCATCCGCCCGAGCCTGGAGGCGTTCCGCGCCGCCGGGCTGGCCTGACCACCCCCCGACCCCCGGAAGGCAGTAGCGCCATGAGCGTCAACGTCCGCATCCCCACCATCCTGCGCACCTACACCGGCGGTCAGTCGGAGGTCTCCGCCGAGGGCGCCACCCTCAGCGAGGTCATCGACTCCCTGGAGCAGAGCCACCCGGGCATCGCCGCCCGCGTGCTCGACGACCAGGGCAAGCTGCGCCGCTTCGTGAACGTCTACGTCAACGACGACGACGTGCGCTTCGAGAGCGGGCTGCAGACCCCGACGCCCGACGGCGTGGGCGTCTCGATCATTCCCGCGGTCGCGGGCGGCTGACCTTCCGGGTCGGCGCCGCGCCGGGCCCGCGCGCGGGTTCGTGTGAGCCGAAAACCTGAATTGCCCCCTCCGGTAAGAAACGGAGGGGGCAATTCTGCTTGATTGGGCGCGGTAGAGTTGGGGAAGTCCCCGCCGCTGTTCTTGCCCGCCGCATATGAACGGGTCGCGGAAGGGTTGACATTGAGTCAACATGCAAGCGCGCTATGGGTAGTTGGCGCGCTTTGTCCGGCCCGAGTTGCCCCGGAATATTCCAGGTTTTCACCCTATTTCAATCTTTTGGCGTGTCCAGAATTCTCGTCGGAATGACCTGTTGCAGACAGCAGCGGTGCGGATACATTCAGCCCCGGTCGAGGCGTTCCGGCGCAAGTTCTGACCCGGGACCGCGAAGTGCGGTCCCGCGCAAGGGCCAGTAATAGGGGAGTTAGGCATGGCTCAGGGCACCGTCAAGTGGTTCAACGCGGAGAAGGGCTACGGCTTCATCGCGGTCGACGGTGGTGCGGATGTGTTCGTCCACTACAGCGCCATCCAGATGGACGGGTACCGCACCCTTGAAGAAGGTCAGCGGGTCGAGTTCGAGATCTCGCAGGGCCAGAAGGGTCCGCAGGCGGACATGGTCAAGCTCGCAGTCGGCTAGCCGGAGCGATCGACCACCGACACGCGACGCGAGGGGCCCGCATCCTGAGACCAGGATGCGGGCCCCTCGTGCGTCCGGAGCCGCCCCCGGGCCCGTCCGGAGCCGACGTGGGGCCCGCCCGGAGCTGTCCCAGGGCCCGCCCGGGCCCGTCCGGAGGCCGCGCCGTTCACCGGGTGTTCCCCGAAGCCGCTTGCACTCGAGGGTGCCGAGTGCTAATCATTGGCGTTAGCACTCTCCTAGTGAGAGTGCTACCTAAACGAGGACCGGGTCAGTGAGGCCCAGGGGTCCGGCGGGAAGAAACCGCCGGGCACGCAGGCCGTCCGTCGCGGGCGCGGGCGCGGTCCGGGAGCAATCCACCGCTGTCCGGGAGGACCACTTCAGATGGCCAAGATCATTGCGTTCAACGAGGAGGCCCGGCGCGGTCTCGAGCGAGGCATGAACCAGCTCGCCGACGCCGTCAAGGTCACCCTTGGCCCCAAGGGTCGCAACGTCGTCCTTGAGAAGAAGTGGGGCGCGCCCACGATCACCAACGATGGTGTCTCCATCGCCAAGGAGATCGAGCTCGAGGACCCGTACGAGAAGATCGGCGCCGAGCTGGTCAAGGAAGTCGCCAAGAAGACGGACGACGTCGCCGGCGACGGTACGACCACCGCCACCGTGCTGGCCCAGGCGCTCGTCCGCGAGGGTCTGCGCAACGTGGCCGCCGGTGCGAACCCGATGGCCCTCAAGCGTGGTATCGAGAAGGCCGTCGAGGCCGTCTCCGCCGCCCTGCTGGCTCAGGCCAAGGATGTCGAGACCAAGGAGCAGATCGCTTCGACCGCCTCCATCTCGGCCGCCGACACCCAGATCGGCGAGCTCATCGCCGAGGCCATGGACAAGGTCGGCAAGGAAGGCGTCATCACGGTCGAGGAGTCGCAGACCTTCGGCCTGGAGCTCGAGCTCACCGAGGGCATGCGCTTCGACAAGGGCTACATCTCGGCGTACTTCGCCACCGACATGGAGCGCATGGAGTCGTCCCTCGACGACCCGTACATCCTGATCGTCAACTCGAAGATCGGCTCGGTCAAGGACCTGCTGCCGCTCCTCGAGAAGGTCATGCAGTCCGGCAAGCCGCTGCTGATCATCGCCGAGGACGTCGAGGGCGAGGCCCTGTCGACCCTGGTCGTCAACAAGATCCGCGGCACCTTCAAGTCCGTCGCCGTCAAGGCTCCGGGCTTCGGCGACCGCCGCAAGGCCATGCTCGGTGACATCGCCATCCTCACGGGCGGCACCGTCATCTCCGAGGAGGTCGGTCTCAAGCTCGAGAACGCGGGCCTCGACCTGCTCGGCCGCGCCCGCAAGGTCGTCATCACCAAGGACGAGACCACGATCGTCGACGGTGCCGGTGACAGCGACCAGGTCCAGGGTCGCGTCAACCAGATCCGCGCCGAGATCGAGAACTCCGACTCGGACTACGACCGCGAGAAGCTCCAGGAGCGCCTCGCGAAGCTGGCCGGCGGCGTGGCCGTCATCAAGGCCGGTGCCGCGACGGAGGTTGAGCTCAAGGAGCGCAAGCACCGCATCGAGGACGCCGTCCGCAACGCCAAGGCGGCCGTCGAAGAGGGCATCGTCGCCGGTGGTGGCGTGGCCCTGCTCCAGGCCTCCGCGGTCTTCGAGAAGCTCGAGCTCACGGGCGACGAGGCGACCGGTGCCAACGCCGTGAAGCTCGCGCTCGAGGCCCCGCTCAAGCAGATCGCCGTCAACGGTGGTCTCGAGGGCGGCGTCGTCGTCGAGAAGGTGCGCAACCTGCCGATCGGTCACGGCCTGAACGCCGCGACCGGCGAGTACGTCGACATGATCGCCGAGGGCATCATCGACCCGGCGAAGGTCACGCGCTCCGCTCTGCAGAACGCCGCGTCCATCGCCGCGCTGTTCCTCACCACCGAGGCCGTCATCGCCGACAAGCCCGAGAAGGCCGGTGCCCCCGCGGGCGGCGGCATGCCGGGTGGTGACATGGACTTCTGATCGACCCCGGCTCCGGCCACGGTTCGATCGGCTGTTCTTCGTACGAGGGCGGCACTCCCCACCGGGGGGTGCCGCCCTCGGGCGTTTCCGGGGGCGCCGCGTTCCCCGGCGGCCGCGTGCGAAAGAAGGTGCCCGCGGCGCGCGACATCCCGGCGCCCCGCGTAGTCAAGAGGGGTATGCACGCGGATCACAGGACGAGGGAACAGGCGGGGGCCGAGTGAAATCAGCACAGGAGGACGCGTACCTGGAGTTCGTGGCGGCGCGGGCGAAGGCGTTGTACCGCTCGGCGTACGTGCTCGCGGCAGGCGACACGCACCTGGCCGAGGACCTGGTCCAGGAGACCCTCAGCCGCGTGTACGTGCACTGGAAGCGGGTGGCCAGGGCGGACAGCCCGGTGGCCTACGCCCAGACGGTTCTGGTCCGCACCTTCCTCAGCCTGCGGCGGCGCCGCAGCACCGGCGAGCGCCCCTTCGGGAACATGCCCGACCGCGCGGGCTCCGGCCCCGACACGGCGCTGCGGCTGACCCTGCTGGACGCGCTGGGCCAACTGCCGCCCCGCGACCGGGCGGTGCTGCTGCTGCGCTACTGGGAGGACCGCAGCATCGAGGAGACCGCCCAGATGCTCAGGCTGAGCAGCAGCGCGGTCCGCTCCCAGGGCACCCGGGCACTCGGCAGGGTGCGCGCGCTGCTCGGCGAGAGCCTGTCCGACCTGATTCCGCACTGAGCACCGCCGCACCGCCCCCATCAGCGACAGAGAAAGGTGACGCCAGCATGCCCTTCGAAGCAGACCTCGCACAGGCCCTGGACCGCACGACCGACTCCCTCGATCCCGATCTCACCGCGCTCGTGGGCGCCGCCGTCGCGCACGGGCGCCGCCGTCGGCGCCGGCGCGCCGCCGCCGCCATGGCCGGGGTCGGCGCCTGCGCCGCGATCGCGGCGGCCGGCCTGCTGGCCCCCGGCGTGCTCGCCGGACTCCGGGCCGGGGGATCCGACATCGAACCGGTGGCGCTGGCGATGCCGCGCTCCGCGATCACCGGCGACCAGATGGTCCAGGCCCTGGAACAGACCTTCCCCGGGGGCCGGTTCAGCGAGACCAAAGGACAGAGCAACAACCCCTCGGATCCGTCCGGCGGATACGTCGCCAATGGCGGCCTGGTCCTCGACGACGGGCACGGCGCCGCCTACGTCGGCATCTCGGCCGTGCGGCTCAAGCTGCCGTTCGGCGACGGCGACGGGCTGAGCTGCGACCGTACGCCCGCCCGCCCCAAGGGCGACACCTGCGCGCTGCGCGAGCTGCCCAGCAGCGCCGCGATCCCCGGCGGGGCCCTGGTGATGTCCGAGAAGGCCGCGGCCGAACACCCGGCGGGTGCCGACACCGCTCACCGCTGGACGGTGACGGTGACCCTCAAGGCGACCGGCGCTCAGCTGCAGATCGTGCAGTGGAACAGCACCGGCGGCGGCAGCGGCGCCGACACCCCGAAGCCGACCCGGCCCGCGCCCCCGCTCTCCGAGGAGCAGGCCGTGGCCGCGCTCACCGGCCCGGTCTGGGCGCCGATCCTCGGCGCCGTGGCCTGACCCGCACGGCCCGTCCGGCTCCCCGGGGTGGTTGACTGCGGGGCATGACTGACGTGTTCATCAAGATCTGTGGGCTGCGGACCGCGGCGGACGTCGATGTGGCCGTGGGCGCCGGGGCCGATGCCATCGGGTTCGTCTTCGCGCCGGGCAGCCCGCGTACGGTCGATGCCGCCACCGCCCGCGAGCTGGCCGCCCGGGTCCCGGCGGGGGTGCTCACGGTCGGGGTGTTCCGGGGCCAGCCGGTGGAGGAGGTGCGCCGGCTCACCGAGGAGAGCGGCGTGCGCGGGGTCCAGCTGCACGGGGACGAGGGTCCGGAGTACTACGAGGCCCTGCGCGCCGAGGGCCGGACCCTGCTGCGGGCCACCGCCGAGCACGTGGCGCGCTGCGGGGAGTACGGGGAGGACCTGCTCCTGCTCGATGCCCCCGACCCGGGCTCCGGCAAGCCGTGGAACTGGGGCTCGGCGGACTTCAAGGCCCCCGAGGGCCGCTGGCTGCTGGCGGGCGGCCTGACCCCGGGCTCGGTGGCGGAGGCCATCGGGGCGACCGGGGCGTGGGGCGTCGACGTGTCCAGCGGGGTGGAGCGCGAGCGCGGGGTGAAGTCCCCCGAACTGATCCGGGCCTTCGTCGAGGCGGTGCGGGGAACGCACGCCTGAACGCTCAGAGTTGTCATGTGATTACTCTGAGCGAGAACGCGGGTGTTGGGCGCGCTCCGGGCGGGCAGATCTCCGGCATGGTCTCGGACATGCTCGAACGGCTGCGGCGCCTGACCCGCCCGCGGCGCACTCCCGTCTTCACCGCCGACTTCACCTCTCCCACCCAATGGGTCGCCGGCCGCTCCTGGGCGTATCCCGACGGCGGCCCGGTCAACCCCGGTGACAACAAGCTGGACCACCTCGTCACCGACCCCGCCTACAGCCGCGGCGGGGTCTTCCGGGCGACGCTGCGCCCCGACGGCGACTGGGACAGCGGGCTGCTCACCACCGAGGGCAGCGACGAGGGCTTCGCGGTGCGCACCGGCGATGTGCTGGAGGCCCGGGTGAAGCTGCCGGCGGAGCGGGGCGCCTGGCCCGCCATCTGGACCTGGCGCGACGGCGGCCAGGAGATCGATGTCTTCGAATACCACCCCGACAACCCGGACCTGCTGGAGCTCTCCAACCACGTCCGGGAGGCCCACCGCTACTATCGCGATCCCGCGATCCGGCCCGGCGGATGGGTCGACCTGAAGGTCGAGTTCGGGCGGAGCTCGGTCATCTGGTGGATCAACGGCGCCCGCGTCTTCAGCGACGGCAGGGGAGTGGGCCGCGGCTGGTCCGCCTACCTCATCGTCAACCTCTCGGTCTCGGCGGGCAGGTACCACCCGGCGCCGGAGCCCGGGGTGACGGAGATGTCGTACGAGGTCGCGCGGTTGCGCGTCTTCCGGGGCCGCTGAGGGCCGCTCCGGCGCGGCCCCCGGCGCGGCGGGGTCAGAAGCCGCCCGAGGCGGCGGCCCGGCCGTCCTCCTCGATGGCCTCCACGCCCGGCATCGCGCGCAGGGCCGTGACCTGCGTGGGGCTCAGCGGGGCGGCGAAGCCGTTCAGCACCGTGTGGTAGACGTGCGGCCGCTTGACCCCGGCCCTGCGGGCCACCTCCGCCGGGTCGAACGCCTTGTCCACGGTGACGATGTACAGCGGGTGCTGTTCCACGGGGGCCGCGTGCGGGACGGGGTCGCGGTCGCGCGGGGCGGCGCCGGCCGCCGACCCGGGCAGGGCGGCGACGGCGGCCAGGACGGCGGCGGCCAGGGACAGGGCACGGGCACGGTTCAGGGGGTTGCGCATGGGCCGAGGTCACCACGGGCGGCCGGGCAGGTCAAAGACGTCCGGGGGTGTGGCGGGGGCACGGAGAGCGCACGGACCGTGCGCCCCCCGGGGCGGTGGCGGGCCGTACGGGTGATCTTGGTGGGGCCGGTCGTGGGTGGTGCGGGCCGGGGCGGATCGGGGTCGCCCGGGGCACAACCCCGGCGACACAAGAGGATTTTCGTTTCTGCTGCTTGTGGGAGCGGGCGCGGCGGCGGTCTCCCGGACGCTCGGCCACGCGAGGGGCGCTGGTTCAAGGCGGCCGGTCGTGGGACCGATGGGAGGGAGGGCCGTACCCGCGGATTCACCAGGTGTCGCGGGTGCGGCCCACCCCCACCCCCACCCCCATACCGACCCCGTCAGGGAGTTCTTCCATGCGCCTGCTCGCACGTCTGGCCACAGCCGCGCTCCTCACCGTCCCCGCGGTCGCGGCCGGTACGGCCGCCTCGGCGGCCCCGGAGCCGACCCCGGCGCCCCTTTTCACCGCTGCCAATGCCGTGCCCGGCCAGTACATCGTCACCCTGGAGAAGGGGCAGGACGCGGAGAAGGTCGCGAAGCGGCTGGAGTTGAAGGCGACGCACATCTACACCAAGGCGATGAACGGCTTCGCGGTCCCGCTGACCCCGCTCCAGCTGACGATCGTCCGCAACTCCCTCGGGGTGAAGTCGGTCGAGGAGGACGCGAAGGTGCAGTCCGTACCGACGCGGTCCGCGGCGCCGGGCACGCGGGCCCCTTCGAACTCGTGGGGGCTCGACCGGATCGACCAGAAGGAACTCCCGCTCGACAACAATTTCACCACGCAGGGCAACGGCGCCGGGGTGACCGCCTACATCCTCGACACCGGCATCGACTACAACCACGACGAGTTCGGCGGCCGCGCCACCTTCGGCTACGACGCGGTGGGCGACGGACGCAACGGCGCGGACTGCAACGGTCACGGCACGCACGTCGCGGGCACCGTCGCGGGCAAGACGTACGGCGTCGCGCGCAAGGCCAATCTCGTCAGTGTCCGCGTGCTGAACTGCGAGGGCAAGGGCGAGTACTCGGGGATCATCGCCGGGCTGGACTGGGTGGCCAAGAACGCCAAGCAGCCGGCGGTGCTGAACGCCTCGCTGGGCGGGGACAAGTCCGCGGCCGTGGACAACGCCGCCACGGCCCTGTCCGACGCGGGCGTGCTGCCGGTCCTCGCGGCGGGCAACGACGCGAAGGACGCGTGCAACGTCTCCCCGGCCAGTGCGCAGAGGGTGGTGACGGTGGCCGCGTCCAACAAGTACGACGAGGAAACCGACTTCTCGAACTGGGGCCGGTGCGTCTCCCTGTACGCACCGGGCCAGGCGATCGTCTCCGCCAAGCTCGGCGGCGGCAGCGTGGCGCTGGACGGCACGTCCATGGCTTCCCCGCACGTCGCCGGTGTCGCCGTCCTCTACAAGCAGGCGCACCCGACCGCCACCCCGGCGGAGCTCGCCGAGTTCCTGGACGACGAGTCCACCAAGGACGTCCTGAAGAGCGTGAGCAAGAGCAGCCCGAACCGGCTGCTGTTCACCGCCGGTCTGTGACCGGTCGGAGGCCCTTGACGGCCAGGTCCCGGGCCCGCGCGTGGAAGACCACGCGCGGGCCTTCGGGCTGTCGGGCCGCTACTCCGCGAAGTCCTTCAGTTCCTCGGTGGCGAGGCGGATGCCGACGGGATCGGGGATCTCCACGGTCTCGCCATACGCGAAGGCGGGGTCCTGGACGTACCGTCCGTCCTGGGGCTCGCTGTAGACGGTCAAGGTGTGGCGGTCCCGGTCGATGAGCAGGTAGACCGGGATCCCGGCGGCCGCGTAGGCCTCGCGCTTCTCATTGCGGTCCCGGCTGTCGGTGTCGGAGTCGTGGGAGGCCACCTCGGTGACCATCAGGACGTGGCCGGGGTCAGACCATTCGCCCTTACCCGCGAACGTGCGGCGTGGGGCCAGCGATGCGTCCGGGCGCGCGCGTCCCGCGCGGTATCGCTCGACCGCCAGTCCCTGCTCCAGGTAGAGCGCCAGGTCGGGGCGTTGTCGCATGCAGTGCAGAAGCAGCCACTGGATGATTTCTGCGTGGTCGCCGTCAGGCACAGGCTTGACCTCTAGCTTTCCCGCAATGAATTCGAGCGTCACGGTCTCGGGCGCGCCGCGCTCAAGTGCTTCGAAGTCATCGAGGGTCATCTGCGGACGCTTGGCGGAGCTAGCGGTCATGGGGTCGCCTCCTCCACCCCATGGTGCCCTCTGCGCCTTGCGGCGGACCGTCTGAAGCGCCATATGTGACTCCGTTCGGCTACGGCTGTGGCACACGCTAGTGGCATATGACAGAGGGCCATCGGCCCCATCGCATGACGTCAATGCGATGGGGTGATCCGGTCAGAGGGTGGCGACGAAGGCGGTCCAGGCGGGGCCGTTGAAGGTCAGGTGGGGGCCGTCGGGGCGCTTGCTGTCGCGGACGGGGACGACGTCGGGGTGGCCGTCGAATACCTCGACGCAGTCACCGCCGTCGCCGCCGCTGTGGGTGGACTTCCGCCAGGTGGCCATCTCCAGGCACTCGCCACCGTCGCCACCGCTGTAGCTGGACTTGTGCCACCGGGCCGTCGACAGGTCGTACTCAGGAGTGCTGGTCATCTTCGAAATCCTCCGCCACCGACTCGATCATGGCCAGGGATTCGCGCGGCGACAGCGCATTGGCCGTGAGGAGATCGTAAGTCAGGGTGTGGTGGGCGACCGTGGCCGGATCGTCGAATAGCTGCCCCGTTCCCATGCCTTGGACGTATGCCAGCGGGGGTGCGTCCTCGAAGGACATCAGCTTGAGGGAGCCCAATAGGCCCGCGTGCACACCCGCACTGAACGGGAGCACCTGCACGATGATCCGGTGCGACCGGATCAGTGTCGCGATGTGGCGCAGGTTCTCGGCCAGCACCGCCTTGTGGTCGCCTGCCCGGCGGAGGACAGCCTCGTCGATCACGCACCACAACAGTGGCGTCGTTGGGTCGTTGAGCAGGGCGGATCGGGCGAGTCGGTTCGTAACCAGCTCATCGATGGTCGCCTCTGGGGCTGTGGGCTGGTAGGCGCGGAACACCTCTCGGGCGTACCGCTCCGTCTGCAGCAGCCCCGGGATGATCAGCGGCGCGTACTCCCGGATTCCCGTCGCCAGCGCCTCGGCCTCGGCCGCCGCCGCGAAGTGATCCGGGTACCTCGATTTGGCCGCCGCCCCGCAGTTGCGCTCGAAAAACCCTCCCGTGTTGAGGATCTGGTCGATCTGCCGCGCGAAATCGATGTGCATGCGCCGCGTACCCGCCTCCAGCTGGCCGATGAACGAGCCGCTGACGAACAGCGGTTCGCCGAGTTCGGCCTGGCTGAGGCCCGCGCGTTCGCGGGCCACGCGCAGTTCGGCGCCCAGCAGGGCGCGGGGTGAGGAGGAGGGGTCGAGGCTCTTACCTGGCATGGCAACTCCCTGGACAACACGTGCCGTTGTTGAGGTGTCCGCATTGAAAGGCTAGCGAGCCGATCGCCACTCTGTGTGCGGAAGTTGATTACTCAGAGTGGAAGGTGACATGTCATGGTGATGACCCCCCGGGAGCGGATGCGGGCGGCCGAGGAGGCCGTGGTGCAGCTCAGGGAGGCGCTCGACGGCGTCGGCGTGGTGTTCCCGTCCCTCGACGTGGACGGGGTGTCGGCGGCGGGCACGTACGGGCTTCCGCTCGTCGATCTCGGCCGGTGCAATCTGGATACGGCGATGCGGCTGGCGGCCGTCCTGCACGAGCGTGCCCACCCCTGACGGCCTACGCTGGATGTCGGGTTTGTCCTCGTCGGCAGGAGTCGTGCCATGACGCACTCGTCCATACGGTTGCGCAGGGGGGCCGTGACCGCCGTCGCGGTCGGGACGCTGTTGGTGCCGGTCGCGGGCGGGGTGGCGTTCGCGGAGCGGGCGTCCGTACCGGCGGCCGCCGCCGCGACCGATCCCCCGGTCGCGCCCGGGACCGTACGGGAACTCACCCCGGCCGTGACGAAGCAGCTCGACGCGGCCCTCCAGCAGCTCTTCCGCGACTCGAAGGTGCCCGGGGTGGCCGTCGGGCTGTGGACTCCGGACAAGGGCGAGTACGTCCGCACCTTCGGGGTCGCCGACAAGGCCACCGGGCAGAAGATGTCCACCGACCTGTACACGCGGATCGGCAGCGAGACCAAGACCTTCACGGTGTCGGCCCTGCTCCAGCTGGTGGACCAGGGCAAGGTCGGGCTGGACGATCCGATCGGCAAGTACGTCAGCAACGTGCCGAACGGGGACAAGATCACGCTGCGCCAGCTCGCGGAGATGCGCAGCGGGCTCTTCAACTACTCGGCTGACGAGGGCTTCTACAAGGCGCTGACGTCCAATCCCGACAAGCCGTTCACCCCGCAGGAGCTGCTGGCCTACTCCTTCAAGCACCCCGTGCTCTTCGCGCCGGGCGCGGACTTCCTCTACTGCAACACCAACCTCATCCTGCTCGGCCTGGTGGTCGAGAAGGAGAGCGGGCAGCAGCTGGGGGACTACATCCAGGAGCACGTCCTCACCCCGGCGGGCATGCACAAGACGCTCTTCCCGAAGGGCGCCGAATTCCCGGAGCCGCACGCCCAGGGCTACACGGTGCAGACCGCCGGCGGGAAGCTGGAGGACTCGGCCGACTGGAACCCCTCGTGGGGCTGGGCGGCCGGTGCGATGATCTCGACCCTCGACGACCTGCGGACCTGGGCGCCCACCGTCGCCACGGGTGTGTTCCCCGACGGGAAGGCCATGGTCAGCGCGGCCACGCAGAAGCAGCGGCTCGCCGTGGTCCCGACCACGATCCCGGGCGCCGGTTACGGCCTCGGCATCTTCAAGGTGCAGGGGTGGACCGGGCACAACGGGTCGCTGCCGGGCTACGAGTCGCTGACCATCTACCTCCCCGAGGCGAAGGCGACGCTGGTGGCCGTGCTGAACACGGACGTCAACTACAAGGGCGGGGAGCCCAGTACGGCCTTCGGCGAGACGATCACGAAGATCGTCTCGCCGGGGAACGTGTTCAACCTGCCCGCGCAGGCCGCGGCGCGGTGACGCTCATGCCGTACGGGCTATGACAGCGCCGGTTCCGTCGCCGGGACCGGCGAGGTCGTGGTCCCGGCGGCGGCCGGGTCCGGCGCCGTCTCCGTCTCCGGGTCGGTGTTCAGGTCCACCAGCATCCGGCGCGTGAAGCCGAAGAAGTAGGTGGCCAGGAAGCCGACCGCGTAGCCGACGGCCAGCCCGCCCGCGTAGATCGCGATGGTCACGCCCAGCCCGGCCTTGCCGTTGAGCAGGGGGAACAGCGCCCAGCCCGAGGGGCCGATGGCGGTCGAACCGAAGGCCACGCCCAGCTGGTTGAAGAGGCCGATGAAGGCCCCGCCCGCCGCGCCGCCGACGCAGGCGGTGACGAAGGGGCGGCCCAGCGGCAGCGAGACGCCGTAGATCAGCGGTTCGCCGACCCCGAGGAAACCGGCCGGGAGCGCGGACTTGATGGTGCGGCGCAGCGAACCGTTGCGCGGGAGGCGGTAGTAGACCGCGATGGCCGCGCCGACCTGGCCCGCCCCCGCCATGGCGAGGATGGGGAGCAGGACGGTGTAGCCGGTCTGCTCGATCAGGGTGGTGTGGATCGGGATCAGGGCCTGGTGCAGGCCGAGCATGACCAGGGGGAGGAAGAGCCCGCCGAGGACCAGCCCGGCGAAGGCGCCGCCGGAGGCGAGCAGCCAGGTGGCGAACGTACCGATGGCCCGGGAGGCCTCGCCCGCGAGGAACATCAGGCCGAAGAGGGTGACCAGGCCGGAGATCAGCACGGTGAGGGTGGGGGTCACCAGCACGTCGAGGGCCTCGGGGACCCACCTGCGGCACCACTTCTCGACGTACACGGCGAGCAGCGCGGCGGCGAGGGCGCCGAGCACGCCGCCCTGGCCGGGGGAGAGGTGCTGGCCGAAGGCGTCGATCTTCGCGACGCCCGGGAAGACGATGATCGCGGCGACGGCGCCGCCGAGGATCGGGGTCCCGCCGAACTCCTTGGCCGTGTTGAAGCCGACGAAGACGGCGATCAGCGACATGAAGCCGGAGGCGATGGCGGCGAGCGCCGGGACGAGGGCGGGCAGCCAGCCGAAGTTGGTCAGGAGGCCGTTCAGGCCCGCGATGATGCCGCAGCCGATGAGGGCCGGGATGAGCGGGACGAAGATGTTCGCGACGCGGCGCAGGAAGAGCTTGAACGGGGTGGAGTTCTTCGCCTTCCGCGCCTGCTTGAGCGCTTCTCCCTGGGCCGCCAGTTCGTCGGCCGTCACGGGGTGGGGGGCGGCCGGGGCGGCGGCGGGCGCGGGGGCCGCGGCGCGCTCTTCGGCGACCAGGGCTTCCAGCTCCGGGGTGACGCGGGCGACCGTACCCGGGCCGAGGACGATCTGGTACGTGTCGTCCTCGACGACGCCCATCACCGCGGGGAGGGCCTTGAGGGCCTCGTCCTGGACGAGGGCGCGGTCGCGCAGGCCGATCCGCAGGCGGGTCATGCAGTGGGCGATCGAGGTGATGTTGGCGGGGCCGCCGACCAGCGGAAGGATCGCGGCGGCGGTGGCGCGGTTCTTGTCTGTGGACATGGTGAGGGTCCCTGGTGGTGGGGTGGGTCGGGAGTGGTGGGGCCGGCGGGTCAGGCGGTGGCCGGGCGGGCGGCGGCGAGCGCCTCGCGCAGGTGGCCGCGGGAGGCGGTGAGCAGGGCGGCGGCGGCGGGGGCGTCGACGCCGCCGAGGAGGACGAGGACGGCGTGCTTGACCTCGCCGTCGGTGGCGGTCAGCGCGGCCTCGATCTCCTCGTCGGGGGCGCCGGTGGCGAGGGCGACGATGCGGCGGGAGCGGGCGCGCAGCTTCTCGTTGGAGGCGCGCAGGTCGACCATCAGGTTCCCGTAGGTCTTGCCGAGCCGGATCATCGTGATCGTCGAGATGAGGTTGAGCACGAGCTTCTGCGCGGTGCCCGCCTTGAGGCGGGTGGAGCCGGTGAGCAGCTCGGGGCCGACGACGACCTCGATGGGGTGCTCGGCGGCCGCGCCGAGCGCGGAGTCCGCGTTGCAGGACAGGCCGACGCTCAGGGCGCCGCGCGTACGGGCGAACTCGACGGCGCCGATGGCGTACGGGGTGCGCCCGGAGGCCGAGATGCCGATGACCGTGTCGTCGGCGCTCAGGCCGAGGGCGGTGAGGTCCTCGACGGCCAGGGCCGCGGAGTCCTCGGCGCCTTCGACGGCCTTGACCATGGCGGACGGGCCGCCCGCGATGAGGCCGACGACCTGGCCGGGGTCGGTGTTGAAGGTGGGCGGGCACTCGCTCGCGTCCAGGACGCCCATCCGGCCGGCCGTGCCGGCGCCCGCGTAGATCAGCCGGCCGCCGCGGGCCATGCGCTCGGCGATGGCGTCGATGGCGGTGGCGATCCGGGGGAGCTGGGCGGCGACGGCCGTGGGGACGGCGGTGTCCTCGGCGTTCATGATGCGGGCGAGGTCGTAGGTGGGGAGGCGGTCGATGTCGGCCAGCTCTGGGCGGAAGGCCTCTGTGGTGAGGGTGTTCAGCTGTTCGCGGAGGTCGCTGGTGCTGGGCATGGGTGGCTCCTTGCGGGTGCGGGTGTTCTGTGGCCGTCGTCGCCTCCGGCGGGCCCTCAAGCGCCGGGCGGGCCGGATTTGGGCGGGCCCGGTGTGGTCGGGCCTCCGGTGCCGGGGGCGGGAAGTCCGGCCTCGCCGGCGTTCGAGGCGCCCCTGGAGGGGCGGGGGGTGCCGGGGGTGGTGGCGCGGTGCCGGGGCGCGAGGGCTTCGTACGAGGCGGCCAGGGCGGGGGCGGCCGTGGCGAAGGAGCGCTGCGCGATGCCGACGAAGAGGCAGTCGACGACGAGCAGCTGGCTGGTCCTGCTGGACATGGCCGCCGGGCGCAGCTCGGTCTCCCGGGCGGCGGAGGTGGCGAGCACGAGGTCGGCGTAGTGGGCGACCGGGCCGCCGGGGCGGCCGGTGACGGCGATGGTGGCCGCGCCGTGCTCGAAGGCGTGGCGCAGCGGTTCGATCACGTCGCCGGTGGTGCCGGAGTGCGTGATCGCGACGGCCGCGTCGCCGGGGCGCAGCAGGACGGCGTTGGTGATGGCGAGGTGCGGGTCGCTGTGCGCGTGGGCGATCAGGCCGATGCGCAGCAGCTTCTGCGCGAGGTCCTGGGCGACGAGGGCGGAGGCGCCGACGCCGTAGATGTCGATGCGGCGCGCGCTCGCCAGCGTGGTGACGGCGGCCGCGAGCTGGGCGTGGTCCAGGCCCGCGGCGGTCTCGGCGAGGGTCCGCTGCTCCTCGTAGGCGAGTTTGGCGACGACGTCCGCGATCGGGTCGTCCACGGCTATGTCCGCGGTGAGGGCGGGGGAGGCGCCGGACTCCTGGCGGGCCGCTATGGCGGCGAGGGCCAGGCGCAGGTCGCGGTAGCCGGGGTAGCCGAGGTGGCGGGCGGTGCGGACGACGGTGGCCTCGCTGGTGCCGGTGCGGGCGGCGAGCGCGGTGACGGTGAGCTGTGAGCAGTCGGCCGGGTCGGCGGCGACGGCCTCGGCGACGACGAGCATGGAGCGGGTCATCGAGGGGCCCAGCGTGCGGACCTTGGCGCGCAGGGTCTCGGGGCCGGGGATGGCGGCGGGGCCGGAGACGGTGACGGTGCCGGAGACGGCGGCGGAGCCGGAGAAGGCGGCGGGCGTCTGGCTGAAAGTTTCCTTCTGTTTTTCGCTCACCTCTGAAAGATATTTTCAGGCGCTCGCGGGCGTCAAGGCGCCATGGGGCACCTGACCGGGGGACCTTCGCCACTTACCCGCCAGGGGTCCACAATGACTCGTATGGACCACGCGACCCCCCTCGAACAGGCGCTGCATGCCGCCCGTGCTCTCGTACTCGCCGACCTCATAGCGGGTGAGGTCGCCGACGCCGATGTCGTTTCCCTCGTGGAGGACTCGGTCACGCACCGCCGCTGGTGGGCGGAGCAGTGGCCGGAGGGTGCCGACTACCTCGCCGGGCTCGTCGCCCAGGACGTGCAGGACGCGCTCCTGGAGAAGCACGGGCGCTGGCCGCTGTGCCCCGTCTGCTCGCATTCCGATCTCCACGCGATGGACGTGGACCCGGAGCTCGGGCCCGATCCGCACTGGGTGTGCGGGAAGCAGGGCGTGAAGGTGGCCGCCGTGGGCGGCCTCGGCCCCGTCCTCGGACGCTAGGCCGGGCGCGGGTGACCCTCTACATCGATCCGCCGACCTGGCCGGGGCACGGCCGTATGTGGTCGCACCTGGTCAGCGACGTCTCGTTCGAGGAGCTGCACGCCTTCGCGGCGGCCATCGGCTGCCCGGAGCGGGCCTTCGAGCGCGACCACTACGACGTCCCCTCGCACCGGTACGCGGACGCGGTGCGCGCGGGGGCCGTCGAGGTGGGCAGCAAGGAGATCGTCCGCCGCATCACGGCGGCGGGCCTGCGCCGCCCCAAGGGCCGCCCGTCCGCGTGAGCAGCGGATGCGGCGCGCCGCGCTAGACCCGGTCTTCGTGCAGGGCCGGGGCGGGGGTGGAGGCGGGGGCGGGGGTGGAGGCGGGGGCCGGGACGGCCCCGGACGAGGTGACGACGTGGGTCGCGCGGGACGGCGTACGCCGCTCCAGGCGCAGGGACACGACGGCCAGGGCGATCGCGGTGACCGTCATGGCGGCGCCCGCCCAGGCGGTGGCGGCGAAGCCCCAGCCCGCGTCGATGACCGTACCGCCGAGCCAGGGGCCGCCGGTGTTGCCGAGGTTGAAGGCGGCCGTGGTGGTCGCCCCGGCCAGGGTCGGGGCGGCGCCCGCCACGTTGAACATGCGGGCGTTGAGCGCCGGGGCCGTGAAGAAGGCGGAGAAGCCCAGCAGGAACGCCAGCGCGATCGCGGCCACCTGCGCGGAGGCCAGCAGCGCGAGCGCGGTCAGGAAGACGGTGGAGGCGCCGATGCCCCAGAGCAGCACCCCGAAGAGGTGCGCGTCGGCGACCCGCCCGCCCACCGTCGTACCGATGAGCGCGCCGATGCCGAAGAGGCCGAGGATCCACGGCACCCAGGCCGAGTCCAGTCCGGCGACCTCGGTGAGCAGCGGCGAGAGGTAGCTGAACGCGCAGAAGACGCCGCCCGCGGCGAGCGCGGTGACCCCGATGGACAGCCAGACCTGGCGGTCACGGTAGATGCGCAGCTCGCGCACCAGGCGGGGCTTCTCGGCGGGCAGCGGGATCGGCGGGATCAGCGCGAGGATGCCGACGAGGGCGATGGCGGAGGCGGCGCCGACGGACCAGAAGGCGGAGCGCCAGCCGAGCTGCTCGCCGAGGAAGGCGCCCGCCGGGACGCCGAGGACGTTCGCGATGGACAGGCCGCCGATCATGACGGCCATCGCGCGGGCCCGCTGGTGCCGCTCGACCATGGCGATCGCGACGGCCGCGCCGACGGCCCAGAAGCCCGCGCAGGCGAGGGCGGAGACGATGCGGGAGGCGAAGAGCAGCTCGTAGGTCGGGGCGAGCGCGCCCGCGACCTGGCCGAGGCCGAAGAGGCTGATGAGCGAGACGAGGGTGGTGCGGCGGGGGAGCCGCAGGGTGGCCACGGCGAGCAGGGGGGCGCCGACGACCATGCCGATCGCGAAGGCGGATATGAGCAGGCCCGCCTGCGGGATGGTGACGCCCATGTCGTCGGCGATGGGTGGCAGCAGCCCGGACAGCATGAATTCGCTGGTCCCCAGCGCGAAGACGGACAGGCCGAGGATGTACACGGCGACGGGCATGCGGGTGCGTTCGGCTACGACGGGCATGCCTTGCACCAACCGAGCGGAACGCGCCCGCATTCCCACGGATTCCCTTGTGCGGTGTTATGTGACGCGTTGCTCAGGTGGCAAGAGGGTGGAGCCGCTCGGCTTCGGCGGCGAGGTTGGCGCGGGCCGGGGCCTCCCAGTGCGCGGCGCCGTACGGGGTGCGGAAGAGCCGGGGCAGGGCGAGGAGCTGGCGCAGTACGGCCGCGCGGCCGGCCCGGAAGGCGTCGTCGGGGACGAAGCCGTACTCCTCGCGGACGGCGGCGGCGTACGCGGCGTAGGCGTCCGGGGTCCCGGCCAGGACCGCGAGGTCCGCGTCGCAGAGCACCTCGCCGTCGGTGTCGCCGGGGGCCGGGTCGTGCGTGACGGTGAGCCGGACGAGGCGGGCCACCTCGGCGGTGCGGGCCGCGTCGACGCCGAGTTCGGACAGGGCGCGCTCGGCGAGGGCGGCGCTGCGCTCCTCGTTCTCGGAGCGGTCGGGGCGGTAGACGGCGTCGTGGAACCAGGCGGCGAGGCGGACCGCGGTCGCGTCGGCGGCGTGGTCGGCCAGGGTATCGATGTGGGCGAGTACGGCGGCCAGGTGCGGGGTGGAGTGGTAGCGGCGCTGGGGTTCGGCCCAGGCGGCGAGCAGCCGGTCGGCGTAGGGGCCGGGATCGCGGTCGGCGCCGGCGGCGGTGGCGGTCCGGTGCCAGGCGGCGCGGAGGTCTTGGGGTTCGGCTCGGGCGGCTCGGCCGTGTCGGTCGTCTCGGGCGGATCCATTTTCCATGGGCACATTGTGCGGGTGGCGCGATTGTGCTGGTGGGGGCGCCGGGGGAGCCGTACCCTGGATATTGGACTAGACCTATTTTCCATACCAGTCGTACCAGTCATACGCGTCATACGAGCGGCAATCCGAAGGATGGGGTCAAATGAGCAACCGTGCGCTCCTGGAGGTGATCGCCCTCGACGTCGAGGACGCGGTCGCGGCCCAGGCCGGTGGGGCGGACCGTCTCGAACTGGTCACCGACATGGCCGCCGACGGGCTCACCCCGCCGCGCGCGACCTTCGCGGCGATCCGGGCGGCCGTGGACATCCCCCTGCGCGTGATGCTGCGGCTGGCCGACGGGTTCGCGGCCGGTGACCTCGAGGAGCTGGTCGCGGCGGCGCGGGGGCTGCGGGCGGAGGGGGCGGAGGAATTCGTACTCGGCTTCCTGAACCCCGAGGGGGGCGTGGACCTCGCCGCGGTCGAGGCGCTGGTGGCGGAGCTGGACGGCTGCCGGTGGACCTTCCACCGGGCCATCGACCGGGCCGCGGACCGGGACGGCCTGCGCAAGGCGCTCGCGGATCTGCCGGGCCTGGACACGTACCTGACGGCGGGTGCCGCGGGTGGGGTGGACCTCGGGCTGCCGACCCTCCTGGCGGAGCAGGCGCGGCGGGGTGAGCCGGGGTACGGGGCGCGGATCCTGGTCGGCGGCGGCCTCGGCCTCCACCACCTCCCGCAGCTCCGCGCGGCGGGCCTGGACGCCTTCCACATCGGCGGCGCGGCCCGCCCGAACGGCTGGTCGACCCCGGTCACCGCGTCGGCGGTAGCGGAATGGCGCACGGCCCTGAGCTGACCGGGGCCCGTTGCCGGGGGCCCGCGCTGCGGCCCGTTGGCCCCCCGGGGGCGCCTCAATCGCCGGCGGGGCTGGATGTGGCGGCGCCGCGGTCGCCTGCGAGCCGCCCCCCAGCCCCGCCACGTGAAGCCACGGCGCCGCACCCCCCAGCCACGGCGCCGCACCCTCAGCCCCGCACCCTTCAGCCCCGCACCTGCCCGCCGCGACAGCCTCGGCGCCGCATCCTTCAGCCCCGCCGGCGTTTGAGGCGCCCCCGGAGGGCAGGCAAGCCGCAGGCGGCCAGCTCACCTCAGCCACCTTGTCGCGGGGCGGGGCCCGGTGTCGTCCTGCGGCCCGTTGGCCCTCCGGGGGCACGCCTCACACGCCGGCGGGGCTGGATGTGGCCGCCCCGGGCCTGGATGCCTACGCCAGGGCCGCTGGGAGGGGGGCTGCGTGGAGGGTTGTCAGGCCTGAGACGGCTCGGGTCAGGCAGACGTACAGGCGGCGCAGCCCCGTCCGCTCGTCCGGCTCGCCGGACACGATCGCCGCGGGCTCCTCCAGCACGACGTAGTCGTACTCCAGACCCTTCGCCAACGACGCCGGCACCAGCGTCAGCCGAGACTCGGCCGTGGTCTCCTCCCCCGGCTCCAGATACGGCAGACCGGCCCCCGCCAACGCCTCCCCCAGCCCCCCGACCCGCGCGTCCGCGGCGATCACCCCGATCGACCCCTCGTGCGCGAGCGCCTCCCGGCACGCCGCCACCACGGCCGCGGTGAGCTCCTCCGGCGCGCCCACTGCCCGCACGGACAGCGACCCCGGCGTCTCACGCACCGAGGACACGGCCGCCAGCCCGGGCGAAATCTCCGGCAGCAGCCGCGACGCGTACGCGATCACCTCGCGCGGCACGCGGAAACCGGCCGTCAGCTCCTCCAGCACCGCCGCCGGCTTGCCCAGGTGCCCCAGCGCCTCCGCCCAGCTCTGCGTGGCCCACGGCGTGGTCCCCTGGGCCAGGTCGCCCAGTACCGTCGCCGAGCCCGTCGTACAGCGCCGCCCCACCGCCCGGTACTGCATCGGCGACAGGTCCTGCGCCTCGTCGAGGACGACGTGACCGAGCGAATGCGTACGCTCCACCAGGTCGTTCGCCTCGTCGATGAGGACCAGGTCGGCCGGGGACCACTTCGCGGCCTTCACGCTGCGGTACGGCTTCGGCCACACCAGCAGCTTCTGCTCGTCCTCCGTGAGCACCCCCTCGGCGTGCTCCGCGAGGAACTCCGGCTCGGCGAGCAGCCGCAGTACGAGCTTCGCCGGGTCCACCGGCGGCCACATCTGCTTGACGGCCGCCTTGACGGCCGGGTTGCGGGCCACCGCGTCCTGCACGCGGTCGTCGGGGGCCTCGCCCGCCTGCTCCATCCGGACGAGCACGGTGTGCGCGATGCGCTGCGGGAGCGCGTCGCGGGCGGCGCCGTAACGGATGTCGCGGTTCTGGAGTTCCTCGACGATCTCGGCGAGTTCGTACGCCGGGACCCGCCAGCGCCGCGAGCCGCGGACCACCATCAGCGGCTCGGTCGGCGGCGTGACGTGCGCCCGTACCGCCCGGCGCAGGACCTCCGCCATCCGGGCGTCGCCCTTGACGACGGCGGTCGGGGCCGGGTCGGCGCCCCGGACCTCGGGGCCGCCCGGGCGGGCCACCAGGTCGTCGACCGTCGCCTGCTTGACCTCCAGCTCGCCGAGGGCCGGAAGGACCTGCTCGATGTAGTGGAGGAAGGAACGGTTCGGCCCGATGACCAGGGTGCCGGTGCGGGCGAGCCGGTCGCGGTGCGCGTAGAGGAGGTAGGCGACGCGGTGCAGGCCCACGGCCGTCTTCCCGGTGCCGGGGCCGCCCTGGACGCAGACCGATCCGCCGAGGTCCGACCGTACGATCTCGTCCTGCTCCGGCTGGATCGTGGCGACGATGTCCCGCATCGGGCCGACGCGCGGCCGCTCGATCTCCTGCTGGAGCAGCTTGCTGACGGCGGACGCCTCGGCGGGGTCGGAGAGGTGCTCGTCCTCGTACGCCGTCAGCTCGCCGCCCGTGTAACCGAAGCGGCGGCGCAGCGCGATGTCCTGCGGGTCGGTCCTGGAGGCGCGGTAGAAGGGCTGCGAGACGGGCGCGCGCCAGTCGATGACCATCGGGTCGCCGCCCGCGTCGTGGACGTGGCGGCGGCCGATGTAGAACTGCTCGCCCTCCGCGCCTTCGGCCAGGTCGGCGCCGGGCGCGTGCAGGTAGTTGAGGCGGCCGAAGAAGAGCGGGGTGTGCGCGAGGTCCGCGAGGGTCTTGATGCGGTCGTCGATCTGCGCCTGCAGGACGATCGCGTTGACCCAGTTCGCGGTGACGTCGCGGATGTCGAGGGACTCGACGTCCTCGCGCATGGCGCGCAGCGCGGAACGGGACGCGGAGAGATGGGCCCGTTCACGGGCGAGTGGATCGGCGGACACGGTGCTGCCTGCGGACACGGAACTGCCTCCAGCTGCTGATCTCTGTGATCGGACCGTCCGGTTTCCGAGCGGACGGTGGCTCTCCCCGGCGGCGTGGTGGAGCGACGGCGGGAGGGGAGGCGGCAAGAGCGGAGATTCTAGCCAGCGCGGGCAGGGTGTGCGAACGGGTTTTATCGGGGGGAGCAGGGTCCTGTGTCATACGGGAGAGGGCCCGTGTCATACGGGGGAGTGTCAGACCTTGGGCAGAGGCCCTAGGGGTTGCCGTGCATCGTGAGGAGGAGACGGGAGGGCGTGAGGTTCCCTCCGGAGAGCGATGTGATATCCGCGGAGAAATCGGACCATGGGTACATGAGCACCGCAACCTTCACCCCGACCCAGGGCCGCCACTCCCGCGGCGCCACCACCACTCCTTCGTCCACCTCTCCCACGTCCCTCGCCTCCGAGCTCCACACCGCGCGGGCGGCCGAGGCCGTCCACCCCGGGCAGCGCCGCAAGGGCGGGCTGCTCCGGGCGGCGAAGATCTTCGCCGGGACCGCCGTGAGCGTGGTCCTCCTCGGCGAATACGGCGAGGACGCCGGAGTCATACGTCGCTGACGACGCACCCCAGGGGCCCCGGCGGCCCCGGCGGCCCCGGCGGACCTGGCGGCCCCGGCTTCCGGACCGGCTAGTCGCTGGCCAGCAGCTCGTCGGCGTCCATGATCCGGTAGGCGTAGCCCTGTTCGGCCAGGAACCGCTGGCGGTGGGCGGCGTAGTCCTGGTCGATCGTGTCGCGGGCCACCACCGAGTAGAAGCGGGCCTCGTGGCCGTCCGCCTTCGGGCGCAGCACGCGGCCGAGGCGCTGTGCCTCCTCCTGGCGGGAGCCGAAGGTGCCCGACACCTGAATGGCGACCGTCGCCTCCGGGAGGTCGATCGAGAAGTTCGCGACCTTCGAGACGACCAGCACGCTGATCTCGCCCTCGCGGAAGGCGTTGAACAGCTTCTCCCGCTGCGCGTTCGAGGTCTCGCCCTTGATGACGGGCGCGTCCAGGTGCTCGCCCAGCTCGTCGAGCTGGTCGATGTACTGACCGATGACCAGCGTCTGCTCCCCCTGGTGCTTGCGCACCAGCGCCTCGGTGACCTTCCGCTTCGTCGCGGTCGTCGCACAGAAGCGGTACTTCTCCTCCGTCTCGGCGGTCGCGTAGGCGAGCCGCTCGGTCTCGGTGAGATTGACCCGCACCTCGACGCAGTCGGCCGGGGCGATGTAGCCCTGCGCCTCGATCTCCTTCCACGGCGCGTCGAACCGCTTGGGGCCGATCAGCGAGAAGACGTCGGACTCGCGGCCGTCCTCGCGGACCAGCGTCGCCGTCAGACCGAGCCGCCGGCGTGCCTGCAGGTCCGCCGTGAACTTGAAGACGGGCGCGGGCAGCAGGTGCACCTCGTCGTAGACGATCAGGCCCCAGTCCCGGGAGTCGAACAGCTCCAGGTGCGGATAGATGCCCTTCCGCTTCGTCGTCAGGACCTGGTACGTCGCGATCGTGACCGGGCGGATCTCCTTGCGGGTGCCCGAGTATTCGCCGATCTCCTCCTCGGTGAGCGAGGTCCGCTTGATCAGCTCGTGCTTCCACTGACGGGCCGAGACGGTGTTCGTGACCAGGATCAGCGTGGTCGCCTTGGCCTGCGCCATGGCCCCGGCGCCCACCAGCGTCTTGCCCGCGCCACAGGGCAGCACGACCACGCCCGAGCCCCCGTGCCAGAAGCCCTCGACTGCCTGCTGCTGGTAGGGGCGCAGCGCCCAGCCGTCCTCGGCCAGCTCGATCGGGTGCGCCTCACCGTCGACGTACCCGGCGAGGTCCTCGGCCGGCCAGCCCAGCTTGAGCAGGGTCTGCTTGATCTGCCCGCGCTCGGAGGGGTGCACGGCGACGGTGTCGGCGTCGAGCCGCGCCCCGACCAGCGGAGCGATCTTCTTGGACCGCAGGATCTCCTCCAGCACCGGCCGGTCCGTGCTGGTCAGGACCAGCCCGTGCACGGGGTGCTTGGTGAGGGTGAGGCGCCCGTAGCGGGCCATGGTCTCGGCGACGTCGACGAGCAGCGCGTGCGGCACCGGGTACCGGGAGAATTCGACGAGCGCGTCCACGACCTGCTCGGCGTCGTGCCCGGCCGCCCGGGCGTTCCACAGGCCGAGCGGGGTGATCCGGTAGGTGTGGATGTGCTCGGGCGCCCGCTCCAGCTCGGCGAAGGGCGCGATGGCCCGCCGCGCGGCGGCGGACAGTTCGTGGTCGACCTCGAGCAGGAGGGTCTTGTCACTCTGGACGATCAGAGGCCCGTTCAAGAGCGTCCCTTTCCGGCGGTGTGGCAGCCCGGGCGCGGACGGCCAAACCTCCAGTCTGCCGTATCCCCCGCCTGGTGTGGGGGTTCGGCGGGATCGGGCTCGCCCGGACACGTCGGCGGCGGGTGCGCGGATCCGGCGAGCCGGTCAGGCGCCCAGGTGGGCCAGAGGGCCCGCCGGATAGACGGTCTCGACGGGGAGCAGGGCGCGCGCCGCGTCGTCGTCCCCGGCCCGGACGAGGGCGTGGATCTCGCGGGCCAGTGGGGTGACGTCGCGGATGGAGACCGTCCACTCGTCGGCGTAGGCGCGCGACGTGGGCCCGGACAGGCCCAGTTGGAGCGAGCGGTGCGGCAGGGGGTTCAGGTGGAGGTCCCGCTCCGGGTCCCACTGGACGCGGGCCGGGGCGGAGCGCAGCGCGTGCCGCCAGGCGGTGTGGTCGGGGTGGATGCCGGACTTGTAGTGGGACAGGCAGGCGCGGCGCAGGGCGTGGTCGAAGCCGGCCCGGGTGATCTCCACGGCGAGCACCGTCTCCTGGCCCTCTTTGGTGCCCCAGCCGCAGCGGTACATCATCCACAGGAAGGACGGCTTGATCCAGGTCATCCGGTCCCGCTTCCAGTCGGGCGGGAAGCGGCCGTCGCGGGCGGCCGGGAGGCCCAGTCGCGGAGAGTAGGCCTGGTACACGGTGATCGTGCCGGCGGTGTGGGCGGCGCGGATCCGGCGGGTCGGTTCCGGGGCGGTCGGTTCCGGGGCGGTCGGTTCTGCGGAGGTCGGAGCCATCTGGGACATGGGGTCAGGATCGCGGTCCGTCAGGCCGTCCGGCCAGCGGTTTTCGCCCCCCGCCCGGTCGCCCGGGACGGTTCACAGCTGGTCGTCGGCCAGTTCGGCCACGCCCGTGACCCGGTGCAGGGCGTAGGTGCGGACCTCGTCCGCGGTGTGGTCGTAGCCGGTGACGAAGCCGCCCTCGACCCGGACCGGTGCGATCACGCGCTGGCTGGCCGCGCCGTCCGCGTTCACGTACCCGATCCACACCGCCGTGCCGGTCAGCGCCGCCGCCTGCACCGTCGCCAGCGTCTCCGCGGCGCTGGTGCGCGGCAGTTCGCCGGGCACGGCGGACGCGGTGGCGGAGGGCGCGGGCTCCTTGCGGACCGCCGTCGCCGCCAGGTCGCCCGCGCGGATCGCCCGTACCGCCGCGCTCAGCAGGGTCCGGTCCGGCACCGGCGGCCCGTCCGGGACGGGTACGGGCGCGGCGCGCCGGGGTGTGCGGTGGGCGTCGGCCCGGGCCACCAGCACGTCACCGGTGCGGGATTCGGCGGCCGGGGCGTAGCCCATCGCCCGCAGCCCGTCGAGCAGCGCGCCCGGTTCGGCCTGCGCGGCCAGGACGGTCGGCGCGAGGCGGCGCAGCCCGAGGCCGGCCGAGCGCTTGTCGGCGAGGAGTTCGCCGAGCACCGCGTCGTCGTCGCAGCGGACGTAGGAGGAGGCCGCGCCCACCCGCAGGTGCCCGTGTCGCCGCGCCACGTCGTCGATCAGGTAGGTCAGCGGCTGCGGTACCGGCGTGCGGCTGTGCTCGGCCAGGAAGGCGTGCAGGTCGGAGGCGGTCCGCCCGGCGTCCAGGGCCCGGCGCACGGACCCGGGCGTGAACCGGTACACCGTCGCCCCGCCCTTGGATTCCACGTCGGCGAGCACGGCCAGTACGTCCCCGAGCGGGCGGCGCAGCGGGCCCGGCGCGACGGCCGTCAGGTCGGCCTGGAGCAGGACGTGGTCCACCGGCTCCGGCAGCAGCGGAGCCAGCAGCGGCGCCGGATCCTCGTGCGCGAGCAGCGCGCGGCCGGGGGCGGAGAGTGCCCCGCGCCCGGTCACCCCGAGCAGCTCCGCCTCCGTCAGCGTCCAGTGCGCGAGGCGGGCCCGCAGCTCGCTGGTCCCGCGCACCGGGCGCTCCCAGGCGAGCCGCGCGAGCAGCGCGTCCGGGTCGGCGGAGCCGCCCTCGGGCAGCGCGGCGAGGAGTTCCAGGACCCGGCGGCGCACCTCGGGGGCGGCGCTGCGGTCCAGGTCGGGGCCGAGGACGGACAGCGTGCGGCCCTTGGCGTCCTGCTCCCCGGCCAGCGCGGCCGTGCGGGTCGCCGGGAGCCAGGCGGCGGCCAGCGCCGACCACCGCTCGGCGGGCGGGAGTTCGACCCAGGAGTCGAAGGCGGGCGTCGGCGCGTACCGCTCGTCGGCCTCGCCGTCGCTCGCCAGCAGACCGGCGGCGTAGGCGAGTTCGATCCAGAAGGCGGTGAGGGACTCGGTGGTGTCCAGAGCGGCGGCGGTCCGCTTGAGGTCCCGGACGGCGAGGCCGCCCGCGCGCAGCACGGCGGGCCCGGTGTGCTCCCAGTACTTGACGAGCTCCTCGACCGTGGACAGCGCGGCGAGCGCCTGCCCGGCCGCGTTCGCGTCCACAAGCTGTGGACGGTGCTCGCGCGCGGCGGGCACCGGCGGGGCCACGGGTTCCACCGTGCGGTGGGCCAGCCCGCCCCGCAGGTGCAGGGCGACCTCCCGGGGGAGCACGACCGTACGCGTCGAGGCGGGCAGCAGCAGCCCGCGGTCGCGCAGCCAGCGCACGGGCGGGGTGGGCTGCGCGGTCACCTCCCCGTACGGCGGCCCCCACACGAGGCGGCCCAGCACCTGATGGGCTTCGGCGGGCGCCTCGTCGAGCAGCGCCGACATCCGCTCCCCGTCGGTGAACAGCGAGGTCAGCGCGGATACCGCGGACACCGGGTCGTGGGTGGCCGGCAGCCCGGCGGCCAGCACGATCTCCTGGACCCGGCCCGGGGACATGCCCGCGGTGGCCTCGGCGACGGTCGGGCCGAGCCCGGTGGGGGAGGGCCGGGACGCGGAAGGGGCGAGCAACTCGCGTGCGGTGCGCACCAGTCGCAGCGAATCCTCGCCGCCCCACACGAGGGCCTGGTCGCGCAGGGTGCGCAGGGCGCCGGGCAGCGCGGCCCGCACCGCATCGGCGGCCGGGGCGCGGTCGTCCTCGCCCGCCGGGGCGGTGCCGGTCAGCAGCGACTCCAGTACCTCGTACGGGCACGGATCCGGGGCCACCGCCAGTGCCTCGGCGCTCTGCAGCGAGAACCGGTCCAGGTGCTCGAGGGCGCGCACCACCGACGCGCGGGTCCCGGCCCGGGTCGCCAGCTGGGTGACGTCCCCCGGGACCGGGCTCAACAGGTCCGGCCGGGCGCGCAGCAGAGCGGCGAGCGCGGCGTCGTCACGGGCGCGCAGCGCCTCTGCCAGGGAACGCGGAGCGCTCCCTGCGGTGCTTGCCTCGGGCACGGTCGCCTCCTGGTCGCGTCGGCCGGTCGTCGGCCGGTCCCCATCCGGTCCACGTTATCCGCTGCGTACGCGGCCGCTCCACGGGCGCACGCGCTACCTTTCGACGAGGCGGTACGGGAGGAGCCGGGGCGTGGGGATCGAGAGCGACCATCTGGTCTACGAATATCTGAGCCGGGTCGGCGACTTGGCCCAGCGTCGCCACCTGCCGTCGGGCGAGCGGATGCGGCTGGTGTCGGGGCTGCGGGACGAGATCGACCGGCGCCGCGCCAAGTACGACCCGGACACCCCGGCCGCCGTGCGGCGCATCCTCGACCGGATCGGCAGCCCCGAGGAGATCCTGGACGCGCTGGCGGAGGGGTCGGGGAGCGGGGAGTCCCGCCCGGCGCGGGCGGCGGCTCCGGAGGCGGGGGCCGGCGTACCCGTGCAGCGGGGGCCGGGGCGGTTGCTGGGGCGCAAGTCCGTACCGGCGCCCCGCCCCGCGTCGTCGTCCTCGCCCGCCGCGCCCGCCGCGCCCGCCGCCGGGCCTACGGCGGCCTCGCCCGGTGCCGCGTCGCCGCACCTGGCCGGGCTGGACGAACTCGGGCCGGACGGGGGCGGGTCCGCCGAGCCGGACTGGTGGCGGGTCGCGCCGGGGCCGTACGGGGCCGGGCCGCAGGTCGAGGGGTTCGCGGGCGGCATCGAGATGCCGGACCTGCCCGACCTGTTCAAGGTCCCGGCGGAGGAGGACGAGGCGGCCGAGGCCGCCGCCAAGGATGCGGGCGCGGGGGGCGGGTCGCGTTCGCGGGCGGTGGTGCGGGCGCTGCGGGAGCGGCGGCGCCTCAAGAAGGAGGCGGCGGCCGCGGCCGCGCCCGTGGCGCCCGAGGCGGCGGCGGTCGTGCGGGCCAAGCCGCATGCCTTCCTGCTCATCGCCGCGCTGCTGCTGACGGTGGGTGTGGTCAGTGGGTACTGGGTGCTGCTCGGGCTGGGCTGGCTGCTGGCCTATGCCTCGCGGGTGCTCGGGCCGGCCGAGAAGAAGTGGGTGGTGTTCGGGCTGCCGGGGGTGGTGTTCGCGGGGGCCGTGGTGTGGGTGTGGGGTCGCCTGAACCATCGTTGGGGTGACCCCCTCGCCGATGCGCAGCTCGGCGAGGCGTTCCAGGGCATGTGGCCCTGGCTGGTCCGCGGCGCCGCCGTAGCCTCGGCCCTGTACCTGGCCTGGCGCTCCCGCCGCCGATAACCCGCCCCGGGGGCTGACATCTCACCCGATTTCATGATCCGGTAAGGCAAGCCTAAGTGTACGTTCCCCCACGTTTGCCCGACCTCGGCACAATGGAGGGCATGACCTCCCCCGCCACAGCCCCCGCCACAGCCCCGGCCACAGCCCCCGCCCCGCACGCCTTCACGGTCGGCTTCGACCTCGACATGACGCTCATCGACTCCCGCCCCGGCATCAAGGCCACGTACGAGGCCCTGTCCGCGGAGACGGGGACGTGGATCGACGCCGCGGAGGCGGTCACCCGGCTCGGGCCGCCGCTGGACGAGGAGCTGGCGAACTGGTTCCCCGAGGACCGGATCGCGCAGATGGCCGACCGGTACCGGGAGATCTACCCCGCGTACGCCATCGAGCCGACCCCGGCGATGCGCGGAGCGCGCGAGGCGGTCGAGGCGGTGCGCGCGCTCGGCGGCCGGGCCATCGTGGTCACGGCGAAGCACGAGCCCAACGCCCGGCTGCACCTGGCGCACCTGGGCATCGAGCCCGACGCGGTGATCGGCTGGCTGTGGGCGGAGGCGAAGGCGGTCGCGCTGCGCGAGTACGGGGCGCAGGTCTACGTCGGGGACCACGTGGGCGACGTACGCGGGGCGCGCACGGCGGGCGCGCTGTCGGTGGCGGTGCCGACCGGACCGTGCCCCGAGCCGGAGCTGCGCGCGGCCGGCGCGGACGTGATCCTGGCGGACCTTACCGCGCTGCCGGCCTGGCTGGCGGAGTACGTCCGTACGCGCCCGGAGGCGGCGGAGACGGCCGCGGTGGTTCAGGAAGTCTGAGCCGAAGCCGCCTGGGCGGACGTCTACGCGGACGTCTACGCGGACGTCGGGGCGGACGTCCGCGCGGCGGCCGCCGCCTGCGCGAGGCGCGCGGCGCGGCGCTGGGCGGCGGCCGAGCGGAGCACACCGGCGGCCGCGATCGCGAAGCCGACGCCCATGAGCATGCAGACGGCCCACGCCCACGAAGGGAACGGCCGGGTGTGCAGGAACAGCGGGGCCATCGTCGCGAGGGTCGCCATGGCGCCCAGGATGAACACGATGCCGCCGGCCTTGACCAATGCGTCGCCGGGCCGCGCTTCGTCGGGCCGCGCTTTTTCGTGATGGGGAGTGGGAGTCACCTCACCAGGGTAGTTCCCTGGCCGAAGGGGCACTGCAGGAAGGACCGGGGGACGCCTTGTCAGCCCGACCCCGCCCATTAGCCTTGAGGGTGGCAGGTCACAGATGACCCGCCACACCCGACGAGCACAAGGACAGAGGACGGACGTGCCTACCGGCAAGGTCAAGTGGTTCAACAGCGAGAAGGGCTTCGGCTTTCTCTCCCGCGACGACGGCGGCGACGTCTTCGTCCACTCGTCGGTCCTGCCCGACGGGCTCGACGCGCTCAAGCCCGGCCAGCGCGTGGAGTTCGGCGTGGTCGCGGGCCAGCGGGGAGACCAGGCCCTCTCCGTGACGGTGCTCGATCCGGCGCCGTCGGTCGCGGCCGCGCAGCGCCGCAAGCCCGACGAACTGGCCTCGATCGTCCAGGACCTGACGACCCTGCTCGAGAACGTCACGCAGCAGCTGGAGCGCGGCCGTTACCCCGAGAAGGGGCACGGCACGAAGATCGCGGGCATGCTGCGCGCGGTGGCCGACCAGCTCGACGTCTGACGTCCGGCGCCTGACGTCCGGCGCCTGGCGTCCGGCATCTGACGCCCGGCGTCCGGCGTTCGACCGCTCTGACCGAACGGCCGTGCCCCGGCCCCCGCTCCTCGCGGGGACCGGGGCACGGCCGCGTCCGGGAACGGCGTGGCCGGCCCGGCCTCAGGGAAAGTCGAGCGCCCCGGGCGCGATCGCCGGGACCAGCCCTTCCGCCGCCGCCCGGGTCAGCAGCCCGCGCACCGCCGCGTACCCGGCCTCGCCCAGGTCCGCCGTGAACTCGTTGACGTACAGCCCGATGTGCTGGTCGGCGACCGCCGGATCCAGCTCCTGCGCGTGCGCCCGCACGTACGGACGGGACGCCTCCGGGTCGTCCCACGCCATCCGCACCGACGTACGGGCCGCCTCGGCCAGCGCCCGCAGCGCCTCGGCGCCCAGCGAGCGCCGGGCGATGATCGCGCCCAGCGGGATCGGCAGCCCGGTCGTGGACTCCCAGTGCTCGCCCATGTCGGCCAGGCAGTGCAGCCCGTAGTCCCGGTAGGTGAACCGCGCCTCGTGGATCACCAGTCCGGCGTCCACCCGGCCCTCGCGCACCGCGGGCATGATCTCGTGGAACGGCAGCACCACGACCTCGCCCACCGGGCCGGGCAGCACGTCGGCCGCCCACAGCCGGAAGAGCAGGTAGGCGGTGGAGCGCTCGCTCGGCACGGCCACGGTCTTGCCGGTCAGGTCCACGCCCGGCTCGCGGGTCAGGACCAGCGGCCCGCAGCCGCGGCCCAGCGCCCCGCCGCAGGGCAGCAGGGCGTACTCGTCGAGCACCCAGGGCAGCACGGCGTACGACACCTTGAGCACGTCCAGCCCGGCCAGGCCGTCCCGGTCCGCGGGGGCGTCCGGGCCGCGCTCGGCGATGCCGTTGGTGATGTCGATGTCGGCGAAGGTCACGTCCAGCGCGGGCGCGCCCGGCACCCGGCCGTGCGCCCACGCGTCGAAGACGAAGGTGTCGTTGGGGCAGGGTGAGTAGGCGATCCTCAGCGGCCCCTCGTGCGAGAGCCCGTCGGTCGCGGGCCCGTCCTGGGACGGCGCGTCCTTGAGCGGTTCATCGCTGCGCATGCTGACGTTCTCCCCAGTTCGCGAGTACGGGCCCCAGCGCGCGGAAGCCCCCGGTGAGCGCATCGAGCGCCTCCCCGATCCGCCACGCGGCGCGGTCGCGCGGGCCCACGGCGTTGGACACGGCGCGGATCTCCAGTACCGGCAGCCCGTGCGCGGCGGCGGCCTCGGCGACCCCGAAGCCCTCCATCGCCTCGGCCCCCGCGAGCGGGTGCCGGGCGGCGAGCCGCGCGGCGCCCTCGGCGGTGCCGGTGACGGTGGACACGGTGAGCACCGGTGCGAGCAGGGCGCCCGTCACCTCGGCGGCCAGCGCGGCCAGTTCGGCGGGCGGCAGGTGCACCGTGTGGCCGAAGCCGAGCTCGCGGACGTCCAGGAAGCCGTCGGGGGTCTCGGCCCCCAGGTCGGCGGCGACGAGGGCGTCCGCGACGACGAGCGAGCCGACCGCGGCGGCGGGCTGGAAGCCGCCGCCGATCCCGGCGCTGACGACGAGGCCGTAGGGGCGGGGGCCGTCCGGGCCGGGCGCGCCCGCGAGGGAGGTCGCGAGCGCGGTGGCGGTGGCCGCCGCGGCGGCGGCCGGGCCGACCCCGCCGACGAGGACGTCGAGGGCGAGGCCGGGCAGGTCCCGCCGGGTGATGAGGTACCCGCCGGGAAGCGTGCGCGGCTCAGGTGACCCGGAGGGGTCCGGATGAGGGGTGAGACCAGCGAGGACGGAGTCGGCCTCCGCCGCCACCGCGGTCACGATGAGCGCGCGCACGCGAACGGCTACTTCTTGAGCTTGAGGTTGAAGGTCCAGACGGAGGTGGGCTTGCCGTCCTTGCTCAGCTCGATGATGTGGATCGCCTGGGCGTCGACCGGGGCGGCGGGAGCACCCTGGCCACCGGCGGAGAACGGGTTCAGGCCGGGGAAGCTCTGGTAGGTGTTCGACGTGAGGTCACCGAGGCGCTGGCTGCCGACGGCGGCCAGCCACTTCTTGCCGCCCTCCACGACGTCGGGCTCGACGCCCAGACGCAGGGTGTCCCCGGCGGTGTAGTCGATGGACTGGACGTTCTTCACGCCCTTGGAATCGTCGAGGCACTCCTGGACGCGCGCGTCCGACAGCTCCTTCTCCGAGTCCCTGAGCTTGCAGGAGGCCTGGGCGGACACCGACGAGCTGCCGACCGTCACGGTCGCCAGCGGCGTCGGCTTGTCGCAGGCGGAGAGGACGAGGAGGCCGGCGGAAACGGCTCCGAGGGCCGCGACACTGCGGCGGGCCCTACCCGAGAAAAGCGGTGCGGTCATGAGCCGAAGGCTATCGGGCCACCGCGCCCGCGCCCCGCACCGGGTCCCCTGGCGGGCCGCCCGCGCGCCCGCCGGGGAAAGAAAGTTCCGCCGGGGTGTCACATCCGGGTGCCGCGGCGGGTCAGTGGAGTGAAGAGCACGCCCCAGCAGCCCGCACCTTCCGAGGAGCCTCCGATGTCCACCGCACACCTCGTCGTCACCCTGGTCGCCGCCCTGATGGTCGGCTTCTCCGCCTTCTCCCTGCTCACCCGTACGGCCTGGGTCGTCGAGCCGCTGATCGCCTACGAGGTCCCCGAGGCCTGGTGGCCGTGGCTCGGCGCCGCCAAGGCCGCGGGCGCCGTCGGGATCCTGGCCGGGCTGTTCGTGCCGCTCGTGGGCACCCTGGCCGCCATCGGCCTCGTCCTCTACTTCAGCGGCGCCGTCGTGACCGTCCTGCGCGCCCGCTCCTACGCCCACGTGCCCTTCCCGCTCCTCTACGCCGCCCCCGTCGTCGCGGCGATGCTGGTCGCCTGAGGCGTACGTACGACGGCAGGGCCGGCTAGGTGCATTGCCCAGTGAGGTTGGGGACGCGGCTAGGCCACCCGGGGCCGGGAGGAGGCGCCCGGGTGGTGGCGGGGGGAGGCCAGCAGGCCGCGTACGGCCATCACCGTGCCCAGCGCGACGATGACCGCGGCCACCGCCATCCCCAGCGTCCCGTGCAGCGGGAGCGCGATCCCGATCGCCCCGCCCAGCACCCAGGCCACCTGCAGCAGCGTCTCCGAGCGCGCGAAGGCCGACGTACGCACCGCCTCCGGCACGTCCCGCTGGATCATCGCGTCCAGCGACAGCTTGGCCAGCGCCTGGCAGAAGCCCGCCGTCGCGCCCAGCACCGCCATCAGCACCCCGGAGAAGAAGACCGCCGCCACCACCGCGACGCCCAGCGTGACGCACAGCACCACGGCGATGATCGTCTCCGGCGCGCGGGCCCGCAGCCACGCGCCGACCGCCGTCCCGCACGCGTTGCCCACCCCCGCCGAGACGCCCACGATCCCCAGCGAGACAGCCGCGGTCTGCCCGGCGAGCGGGTGCTCGCGCAGCAGGAACGCCAAGAAGAAGATCAGGAACCCGGACAGCCCGCGCATGGCGGCATTCGCCAGCAGCCCGCACAGCACCGACTTGCTGACCGTCCGCAGCCCGGGCTTGCGCGAGTGCGCCTCGTGGGTGGAGAGGCGGGCCCGCCGCTCGCCCTTCGCGTCGTCCACCTTGTGGGGCATCCGGAGCGCGGCGAAGGTACCGGCGACGAAGATCGCGCAGGCCCCGTACAGCGGCCACCCGGGCCCGATCGCGTGCAGGGCCGCACCCACCGGCGCTGCGGCCCCGGTGGCCAGCAGACCGGCCAGCGTCACCCGGGAGTTCGCCTTGACGAGTGAGAACTTGGGCGGGAGCAGCCGGGGCACGACCGCGCTGCGCACCACCCCGTACGCCTTGGACGCGACCAGCACCCCCAGCGCCGCCGGATACAGCTCCAGCCCGCCCGTCGCCACCGCGCCCGACATCATCACGGCGAGCAGCGCCCGGGTCAGCATCGCCGCGGCCATCGCGGCCCGGCGGCCGTGCGGCAACCGGTCCAGCAGCGGGCCGATGACGGGGGCCAGGAGGGTGAAGGGGGCCATCGTGATGGCGAGGTAGAGCGCGACCCGGCCGCGGGCCTCGTCGGTGGGGACGGAGAAGAAGACCGTCGAGGCGAGCGCCACTGTGATCATCACGTCACCGGCGCCGTTGATCGCGTGCAGCTCGATCAGCTTGCCGAGGCCCGACTCACCGGCTCCGTGGGCGTGCGTGGCCCGCCGGATCCCACGAGCCGTACCCGTGATCGGCAGGTGCAGGGCACGCCCGAATGCCCGGCCGGCCCTCCGGACCGGTCCCGAGCCGTCATCGGACGACCGTACGGGTGCCATCTCGCCATAGTGCCCCACGAGGCCCCCGGGAACCCCTCCCGGCACGCTCTCGGCGCGAACCGGGGGGAGCCGGGCGTCCGCGAATCGGACTTGCATGTGGGCCCAGGCCCCAAGAAGAGGTAGCGTGCGTAGCGCGCCACCGGCGGTTGCTCTTGGCCGCGCGCCTCTTCGCGATCCCGCAGAATGGATCGCGCTAGGTGCGCCCGAGGCCGATCGGGTGCGGACGTCGACGCGGCCCTCTGGTCCGCTCCGCCCGCGCCACGTACGGACAGCACCGACGGGTCGTTGTGGACGACAGTACGGACGGCGCACACGTGAGACGGCGTAGGAGAGAACGAGACCAGTGAGTGCTGCGACGACGCGAAGCCGTACCCCGCGTACCCCTGACCGCCTGTGCGTCGAGGCGGTAGAACTCGCCCGGGCGGCGGCCGAGGAGGCCGCCTACCCCGGAGTGGTGGGAGAGCACGTCTCCGCGGTGGCGGAGGGCGACCGGGTCGTCACCCACTACTTCGAGGCCAAGGAGCCGGGCTACCGCGGCTGGCGCTGGGCCGTCACGGTGACCCGCGCCTCCCGCGCGAAGAACGTCACCCTCGACGAAACGGTGCTGCTCCCCGGCTCCGACGCGCTGCTGGCACCCGAGTGGGTGCCGTGGAGCGAGCGGCTGCGGCCGGGTGACATGGGGCCGGGCGACCTGCTGCCCACCGATGCCGAGGATCTGCGGCTGGAGCCGGGCTGGTCCGGCGAGGACGCGCCGCCGCCGAACTCCGTGGTGTCGGGGGAGATGGCCGAGCTCGTCGAGGCGGAAGACGCCGACATCACGGACGTCGCGGACCGCGCGGTGGTGCCGGTGGTGCCGGTGCGCGGGTCGATCACCTCCGTGGCCGAGGAGCTCGGCATGCGGCGGGCGCGCGTGCTGTCGCGCTACGGGCTGCACACGGCGGCCGACCGCTGGGACGAGTCCTTCGGGGCGAAGACCCCGATGGCGCAGGCGGCGCCCGCGTCGTGCGTGTCCTGCGGGTTCCTGGTCGCGATCGGTGGCTCGCTGGGGCAGGCCTTCGGGGTGTGCGCGAACGAGTTCGGTCCGGCCGATGGGCGGCTCGTGTCCCTGTCGTACGGGTGCGGGGGGCATTCCGAGGCGGCGGTCATGCCGGTGCCGATGCGGCCTGCGCCGCCGGTGCTCGACTCGATGGCCTCGGACGACTTCCCCCTCCGCCCGACCCCGACCTCTCCCTCCCTCCCCGCCGAGGACCTCCCCCCGTCGGACCTGGGCCACTCCTGACCGAGGGGGCGGGCGCGGATACCGCCTGGCCCGCGCGGCCCGGCGCGCCCTCCGGGGGGCGCCTCAATCGTCGGCGGGGCTGAGATGCCCGGCCGCGCGGCGGCTGGTGTGGTGCCGCCTGAAGTGTGCTGCTCTGCGCGGCTCGGTGTGCCCTCCGGGGGCGCCTCAAACGCCGGCGAGGCTGAGATGCCCGGCCACGCGGCCGACTGCCGCCTGCGCGGGTCGTCTCGATCGTCGGCGGGGCTGAGATGCCCGGCCGCGTGGCGGGCTGGTGGTGCGCCGCCTGAAGTGTGCTGCTCTGCGCGGCCCGGTATGCCCTCCGGGGGCGCCTCAAACGCCGGCGAGGCTGAGAAACGCCGCGCGGCCCGCTGCCGCCTGCGGGGTTCGCCTCAATCGCCGGCGGGGCTTGGGATGGTGCCGGTCGGCCGCCCGGGCGGGCTGGATGCCGCGCAGCGGCACTTCCAGCCTCGCCGGCGTTTGAGGCGCCCCCGGAGGGGAGTCCGGCGGACGGTCGAACTCAGCCTCGCCGGCGTTTGAGGCGCTCCCGGAGGGGGGTCCTGCGGACGGTCGAACTCAGCCTCGCCGGCGTTTGAGGCGCCCCGCCCCCGGACGGGTGGCCGCCCGGGGGCGGGAACGCGGGGGCGTGGGGGCCCGCGTGCCCGGCGTGGGGTCGCGTTACGGGCGGGCGTCCTCCGTGATCGGGATCGGGTGGACGCCGTTCACCGAGGGCGCGGCGACCGGCACGGAGTGCTTCGGCTTCGCCGCCTCCTCCTGCCCCTGGTTCATCGTCGACAGGAGCTGCCGCGCGAGCCCCAGCCCGGTACCCCCCATCGTGAGCGCCTTGGCGAACATCTCCGACATGCCCTCGGCCCCGTTCAGCAGCACCATGTGCTCGACGTTCCCGAACGCACTCGCCCCCGCCTCCACGATCTTCGGCCAGTTCTCGGCCAGCTGCTGGGCGACCACGGCCTCCTGGTTCTCCGCCAGGGCCGCCGCCCGCGCCTTGATGGACTCGGCCTCGGCGAGACCCTTGGCCTTCGCCGCGTCCGCCTCCGCCAGCCCCCTGGCCCGCGCCCACTCGGCGTCCGCGAGGCCCTTGGCCTGCGTCGCCGCGGCTTCGGCCTCACCGGTGGCCCGGGTCGCCTTCGCCGCCGCCAGACCGCGGGCCTCGGTCGCCTGGGCCTCCGCCGCCGCGGCCGTCCTGACCCGGGTGGCCTCGGCGGCAGCCGCCAGTTCGGTCTCCTGGGCCTTGGCCTGGGCGGCCGAGATCCGGGAGTCGCGGTCGGCCTCGGCGAGCGTGCGCTGCTCGTAGGCCTTGGCGTCCGCGGGCTTGCGCACGTCCGCCTGGAGCTGCTGCTCGCGCCGGTTGGCCTCCAGCTCGGCGACCCGGGTCTCCTGGACGACGACCTCCTGGCGGGCGGCCGCGTCCGCGAGCGGTCCGGCCTGCTTGGCCGAGGCCGCGGCCTTGTCCCGCTCGGCCTGGTAGCCGGCCTGGAGGATCTCGCTGTCCCGGGTGGCCTCCGACATGCGGGCGAAGGCGGCCTGTTCGGCCTCGGTCGCCAGCAGGTTCGCATCCGCCTGGGCGATCCGCGCGTCCCGCTGGACGGCGGCCGCGTGCGGCATCGCGAGGTTCTTGATGTAGCCGGTCGGGTCCTCGATCTCGTGGATCTGGAGCGAGTCGACGATCAGGCCGAGCTTCTCCATCTCGCTGCCGCAGGCCGCCCGGGTCTGCCCGGTCAGCTTCTCGCGGTCGCGGATCATGTCCTCGACCGTCAGCCCGCCCACGATGGAGCGCAGATGGCCGGCAAACACGATGTGCACGCGGTCCGGGATCATCTTCTGCTGGTCCAGGAACCGCCGCGCCGCGTTCGCGATCGAGACCATGTCGTCCCCGACCTTGAAGATCACCACGCCCTTGACCTTGAGCGGGATGCCCTGGTGGGTCACGCAGTCCACCAGCAACTGGGTCTCGTTCAGGTCCAGCGACAGCTTCCGTACCGCCTGGACACCGGGCAGCACGAGCGTGCCGCGGCCGGTGACGATCCGGAACCCCATGCCGTCGCCGAGACCCTCGGTCTTGTGCGTGGAGCCGGAGATGACAAGTGCTTCGTTCGGTTCGGCCACCCGCCACATGAGCTTGAACAGGCCGATCAGAACGAGAATTGCGGCGAGGATCGCTCCCGCCACGACGCCGATAGCCATCGGCAAACGCCCCCTTAGTGCAGTGCCGTTGCGGCACCGATGAGGGCGAGTCTGCGCCTGTCGGCCAGTGGCGTGAAGACGCTGGCGCGCTCTTGTCGCAATCTTGATACGCACCGGTCCCGCCGCGGGCCCGGCGAGAGGTCAGCGGCAGGTCGACGGAAGGTCAGCCGACGTAGGCGGCGGTGACGTACACCGTGCGCGGCGGCAGGTGTTCGACCACCGTGACGACCGTCCCGACGGGGATCGGATCCCGCTCGTCCAGCGCCGGATAGGCCAGGAAGTGCTCCGCCCCGCCCCGGATCCGGATGATGACCTCGCCCACGAGTCCGGGCCCCACCGTGCCGGTGACCCGTCCGGTCATCCCCGCCATGTCCTGATCCATACCGGCAGGTTACGCGGGAAGGGCCCGGGGAGACCCCGGGCCCGTTCCATCCGTTCGCCTGCTCGGCTCACGTACGCCGGTCACGTACGCCGTTCAGTTGGCAAGGGCCTCGGCCGCCCGCTCCGGTTCGGCGGTCCGGGCTGCCTCCGTGCGCCGGACCCGGGTCACCGCGATGAGCGCGGCGGCCAGCAGCAGGGCGACGGCGCCGTAGGAGGCGGTGTGCATGCCGTGGACGAACGCCTCGCGGGCGGCGGCCAGTACGGTCTCCCCGGCCTGCCCGCCGATCTGGTGGGCGACGGCCGCGGCGCCGCCGAGCGTCTCCCGTACGGCGGGCTGCGCGTCGGCCAGGTCGCCGCGGTAGACGGCCGTGCTGAGGCTGCCCAGCAGGGCCATGCCGAGCGCCCCGCCGAACTCGCTGCCGGTCTCCAGGACCGAGGCGGCCGAACCGGCCTTCTCGGCGGGTGCCGAGGCGAGGGCCATGTCGGAGACGAGCGACATGACGGCGACGATGCCGCTGGCCAGGACGCCGGCGCCGGTCAGCAGCAGCCAGAGGGAGTCGGTGCCGGTGAGGGCGAGGAGGGTGAACCCGGCGGCGCCGACGGCGAATCCGCCGGCGACGACGACGGGGCGGCCGTACTTCTGGCCGAGCGCGGTGGATGCGGGGGCGGCGGCGCCGACGGCGACCGAGGGGGCCAGGGACCACAGTGCGGCCTCGAGGGTGCCCATGCCGAGGACGGACTGGAGGTACTGGGTGGTGAAGTACGCCGAGCCCATCATGACGAAGGCGGCGATGCTGTTGAAGGCGACCCCGGCGGCGAAGCCGCGGCCCCGGAAGAGGTCCCGGCTGATCATGGCGTCGTCGCGGGTGAGCTGGCGGCGGACGAAGACGGACCCGAAGAGCAGACCGGCGGCGAGGCAGCCGAGGTACAGGGGCTCGAAGCCCTCCGCGGCGATCTCCTTGAGGCCGTAGACGACGGGGAGCACGGCGGCCATCGAGAGCGGGACGCTGAGCAGGTCGAAGCGGCCGGGGGCGGGGTCCTTGAACTCCGGTACGAGCACGGGGACCAGGACCAGCAGGAGCAGCATCGCGGGGACGTTGATGAGGAAGACCGACCCCCACCAGAAGTGGCTCAGGATCAGCCCGCTCATGACCGAGCCGAGCGCGATGCCGCCGGCCATCGCGCCGGACCAGATGCCGATGGCCTGGCCGCGCTGCTTGTCGTCCTGGAAGAGGTTGCGTACGAGCCCCAGCGTGGACGGCATCAGGGTCGCGCCGCCGACTCCGAGCAGGGCGCGGGCGGCGATCAGCATCTCGGCGCTGGTGGCGTAGGCGGCGCCGACGGAGGCGAGCCCGAAGGCGGCCGCGCCGATCAGCAGCAGCTTGCGGCGGCCGATCCGGTCGCCCAGCGAACCCATGGTGATGAGGAGTCCGGCGAGGGCGAAGGCGTAACTGTCGAAGATCCACAGCTGCTGCGTGGCGGTGGGATCCAGCTCCTGGGTGATGGAGGGGATCGCGAAGTAGAGGACGGAGACGTCCATCGAGACCAGGAGCAGGGGGAGCAGGAGGACGGTGAAGGCGGTCCATTCCCGGCGGCCTGCGAGACGTGCTGCGGGGTTCGTCATGAGCAGTAATGTACAAGCGTCATAAACGCTTGTCTAGTACGGACGTGTAGAACAATCGTGTTGAACGTATGTCTGTGACGCTTGTCTGTGACGGTTGTCTTGTTAGGCTGCAGGCATGGGACATCGTGAAGATCTGCTCGAAGGCGCCAAGAAGTGCCTGGTCGAGAAGGGTTTCGCGCGCACGACCGCGCGGGACATCGTCAATGCGTCCGGTGCGAACCTGGCCTCGATCGGCTACCACTACGGCTCCAAGGACGCCCTGCTGATCCAGGCGTTCATCAGGCTCGCGGAGGAGTGGGGGGACGCCGTCACCCCGGACGTGACCGGCGAGGGCGGCACGCTGGACCGCTTCACCTCGGTCTGGGAGGGCATCCTCGGGCGCCAGGACCAGTTCACCGCGATGTGGGCGGCCAGCACGGAGATCGCGCTCGCCCCGGACCGGATGCCGGAGCTGGCCGCCATGCTGTCGGCCTCGGAGGGGGAGGGGCGGCGCGGCCTGGTCGCCCTGTTCACGGGCATCCCCGAGGAGGACCTCGGCGAGGACGACGTGCGGACGCTGGGGGCGCTGTACCAGGCGATGCTGACGGGCGTGATGCTCCAGTGGCGGTTCAACCCGGAGACGGCCGCGACGGCGGCGGACCTCACGGAGGGCATGCGCCGGCTCGCGGGCGCCCTGACGCCGGGGACCCGGCCGAAACCGGCTCCGGAGGCGGCTCCCGAGGCGGCTCCGGAGGCCTGACCGGGCGGCGGGGCGGGCGGGCGCGGTGGCCCCCGCCGGCCCCCGTTCTCAGTCCCCGCGCCGCCCCCGGCCGACCAGGCGCTTGCCGGCCAGGACGATCGCCGTGGCCGCGACCAGGACCATCGCGCCCACCGTGAAGTCGCCCCCGTCGCGGGTGGCCGCCGGGGCCGCGGACGAGGGCGGGGAGCCGGGGGAGGGGGTGGACCCCGGCTTCGGGGAGCCGGCCGCCGCGCCCGGCACCGGGACCGCCACCACCCGGCTGTTCGCGCCCTCCGAGCCGAACATCAGCACCTTGCCGTCCGGCGTGTAGGTCACCGACTCCGCCTGCCCCTGCCACGGTGCGTCCACCCGGACCCCCTCGCCCTGCGGCTTGCCGTCCTTCCACGGGAAGGTCCGCGCGAAGAAATACCCGCGCAGCGTCAGGCTCCCGCCGTCCGGCGAGAACGCCCCGTCGGTCACCCACGGCACGTCCGCGATCCGGCGGAATTCGTTGCTCCCCGATGCCGACAGCTGCTCGGGCCCCTCGTACAGCCCGCCCTTGTCCTCGCTCTTGCTCGCGATGTACACCCGCCCGGTCACCGGATGGACCATCAGCGCCTCGGCGTTGCGGGGCCCGTCCGCGTAACGCACCGTGAACTGGACCGGCTTGACCGTCACATCGGCCAACTGGGCGGGCTCCGGGAAGCGGTAGATCCACACGTGGTCCCAGGTGCCGCCCAGGTTGTCGCCGATGTCCGCGACGTAGAGCTGCCCGTCGGGGCCGAGCGAGATCGCCTCGACGTCGCGCGGGGCGCCGATGCCCGCCATCGTGACGCGGGCGACCGTACGGCCGGTGGCCGAGTCGACGGCGTACACGTACGGCCCGTCGTCACTGTCGTTGTGCGTCCAGTAGACCCCCGGATGGATCTTGCTGGCCGCCAGCCCGCTGGACTCCTTGATCCGCGGATCGGAGATCGTGAAGGTCGAGGCCCCGGGCGCCGGAGCGGGCGCGGGGGACCCCGCGGCGGACGCGGCGCCCGGCAGCAGGACCAGGGCGGAAACGGCAGCGGCGGCGGCGACGGCGGTGGCCACGACGGCGGCGGACGGGAGCGGGCGCATCCCCCAAGCCTGCCAGGCGCGCGGCCCCGGCCCGCCAGGCGCGCACCCCCGCGCGCGTGTCCGGCATCGCGCGCGTGTCCGGCATCACGTGGGCAGCGCGGCGGTGATCCGCGATGATGACCGGATGCGTTTCATGTTCGTCGGCGACTCCATGACCATCGGACGCGCCGGCGACTTCACCTGGCGCTATCGGATGTGGCAGCACCTGAGCGCCCGCCTCGGCGCCCCGTACGAGATCGTCGGCCCCCGCAGCGAGGTCTACGACACCGGCGCCGACGCGCCGACCAGCCACGCCTACGCCGACCCCGGCTTCCCCGCCGACGCCCGCCGCCACCTGGCCGGCTGGGGCGAGGGCTGGCAGCACATGGTCCCGCTCATCGGCGACGCCGCCCGCGCCCACCGCCCGGACGTGCTCCTCGTCTCCCTGGGCCTGATCGACCTCGGCTTCTACACGGACGCCGACCAGACCGCCGCCAACGTCCGCCGCTTCGTCGCCGAGGCCCGCGCCGCCCGCCCGCGCGTACGGATGGTGCTGCTGCCGGTCATCCCCAACGTCCGCGCCGACGACGACGCGCCCTTCGCCGCCCAGGTGAGCCGCTTCAACGAACTGCTGGCCAAGACCGTCGCCGACCTGTCCACCGACGCCTCGCCGCTGCTGCTGGCCGCGCGCCCGCAGGGCTACGAACTGGCCCACGACACCTACGACGGCACCCACCCCAGCGCTTCGGGCGAGCACCGGCTCGCGGGCGAGTTCGCGGCCGTCATGCACCAGGCGTGGGGCATCGGGGCGCCGTACGCGGCGGCCGAGGGGCCGTAACGTTTCGTCGCGCCGCGCCGGGCTCTGCCGTAATGCGCAACACGCCCTTCACCGTGGGGTCTTGCCTCGAGCCCGCTCGAAGCAGTTGGCTTGGGCCCCATGAAGTACACGCAGCTCGGACGCACCGGCCTCAAGGTCAGCCGACTTGTCCTCGGCACGATGAACTTCGGCCCCCAGACCGGGGAGCCGGAGAGTCACGCGATCATGGATTCCGCGCTCGACGCGGGCATCAACTTCTTCGACACCGCCAATGTCTACGGCTGGGGCGAGAACAAGGGCCGCACCGAAGAGATCATCGGCACCTGGTTCGCGCAGGGCGGCGGCCGCCGCGAGAAGACGGTCCTCGCCACCAAGGTCTACGGCAACATGGCCGCCGAGGGCGACCCGTGGCCCAACTACGACCGGCTCTCGGCGCTGAACATCCGGCGGGCCGTCGAGGCCAGCCTCAAGCGCCTGAACACCGACCACATCGACGTCTACCAGTTCCACCACGTCGACCGGAACACCCCCTTCGAGGAGATCTGGCAGGCCGTCGAGGTCCTGATCCAGCAGGGCAAGATCCTCTACGCGGGCTCCTCCAACTTCCCCGGCTGGAAGATCGCCCAGGCCAACGAGGCGGCCGCGCGCATCGGGCGGCTCGGCCTCGTCAGCGAGCAGTGCCTCTACAACCTGGCCGAGCGGCGCGCCGAGATGGAGATCATCCCGGCCGCCGAGGCGTACGGGCTCGGGGTCATCCCGTGGTCGCCGCTGCACGGCGGGCTGCTCGGGGGCGCCATCCGCAAGTCCGCGGATTCCGGCCGCACCGTGACCGGCCGCTCGGCGGAGGCGCTGTCCAACAGCTCGGTCCGGGCGCAGGTCCAGGCGTACGAGGACCTGCTCGACAAGCACGGCCTGGAACCGGGGGACGTGGCCCTCGCCTGGCTGCTGAGCCGGCCCGGGGTCACCGGCCCGATCGTGGGGCCGCGTACGCCGGAGCAGCTCGCCTCCGCGCTGCGCGCGGTCGAGCTGGAGCTCTCGCAGGAGGTGCTGGACGGTCTCGACGAGATCTTCCCGGGGCCGGGTGCCGCGCCGGAGGCCTTCGCCTGGTAGCGGCCCGCCGCCGGGAGGGGCCTACTGTCCGACGGCGGCCGCCACCGCCACGACGACGAACATGAGCACGAGCACACCGGCCATCACACGGTTACGGGTCTTGGGATCCACCCGTCGAGCGTAACGCGTCGGGGTCAGCCGCCGAGCGGCCAGGCCCCGACGACGTCGTAACGGGGCCCGCCCGCCGGGTCGAGGTTGCTGCGCACCAGGCTCAGCTCGCGGACCGGCCACGGCGTGCCCTCGAAGCCCGCTAGGGCCTCGGTGTACGGGCTCAGGTCGGTGCCGTCGGAGCTGCGGGCCAGGGTGAGGTGGGGCGTGTAGCGGTGGTGCTGCTCCATCGGTACGCCGGCCCGCCGGGCGGCGGCGTCGGTGCGCTCGGCGAGCATGCGCAGGGGGTCCAGGCCGCCGGCCGCGCCGGCCCAGAGGGCGCGGTCGCCGAAGTGGCCCGAGCCGTGGACGCGCAGCGTGAAGGGGGCCGTCTTCGCGGCGGCCCGCTCCAGCCGGGCGTGGAGGTCGGGGAGGAGGTCCTCCCCGACCTCTCCCATGAAGGCGAGGGTGTAGTGCCACCCGGCGTCGGAGGTCCAGCGCAGGCCCGGGGCGGGGCCGAGGGCCCGGACCGCCTCCCCCAACTCCGCGACGGCCCTGGCGGGCGGCAACACGGCGGCAAAGAGTCTCATCCCCCGACCCTAACCGCGCCCCACCGGACCCGGCCGCCCCTCCCGGCCCGCCCGGCGTTTGAGGACCCGCGGTCCACCGTCCGCCGGTGCGGGGTCGCCTCCGGCGGGGCTGGTGGTGGCTGGGGCAGGCCATTCCAGCCTGCCCGGCGTTTGAGGGCCCGCCGGAGGCCCCATGGTCCGCGGGTGCGGGGTTGCCTCCGGCGGCGCCTCAAACGCCCGGCGAGGCTGGAGGTGGCTGGCCCCTGGCATCCCCAGCCTGCCCGGCGTTTGAGGGCCCGCCGGAGGCTGCGCGGTCTGCGGGTGACGGGTCGTCCGCGGGTGCGGGGTTGCCTCCGGCGGCGCCTCAAACGCCGGCGAGGCTGGAGGTGGCGGGGGCAGGCCACTCCAGCCCGCCCGGCGATTGAGGGCCCCCGGGGCTCCCGGGCACCCCGGGGCCGGGGTTGCTCATGCCCCGGCTCCCCGCCAGGGGTCAGGCGGCGGGGACCAGCGCGCGGGCGGGGTGGGGGTGGCGGGGGACCAGGGCCAGGCCCCGGTGGCGGTCCATCCGCAGGCGCAGGTTGCCGACCCGGGACAGGACCAGCCCGATCGTCACCGCGGCCAGCAGCGCGACCGCGCCACCCGCCGCCATGCCGACCCGCGCCCCGTAGGTGTCGGTCACCCACCCGACCACCGGCGCGCCCACCGGCGTACCACCGGTGAAGACCATCATGAACAGCGCCATGACCCGCCCCCGCATCTCGGGATCGGTCGCCATCTGGACGCTGGAGTTGGCGGTGACGTTCACCGTCAGCCCGAACATCCCGATCGGGACGAGGAGCAGCGCGAACAGCCACAGCCCCGGCGCGAAGGCGGTCGCGATCTCCAGCACGGAGAACAGCACGGCCGCCGCGACCAGCACCCGCAGCCGGGACTGGCCCCGCCGGGCCGCCAGCAGGGCGCCCGCGAGGGAGCCCGCCGCGATCAGGGTGTTGAACAGGCCGTAGGTGCCCGCGTCTCCGTGGAAGACGTCACTGGTGAAGGCCGACAGCCAGATCGGGAAGTTGAACCCGAAGGTCCCGATGAAGCCGACCAGCACGATCGGCCAGATCAGCTCGGGCCGCCCCGCGACGTAGCGGAGCCCCTCCCGCAGCTGCCCCTTGGCCCGGGGCTGGATCTCCGTACGGTGCAGCTCGTGCGCCCGCATCAGCATCAGGCCCGCGATCGGCGCGGCGAACGACAGCCCGTTCAGCAGGAAGGCCCAGCCGGAGCCGACGGCGGTGATCAGCACACCCGCCACCGCCGGGCCGACCAGCCGCGCGGACTGGAAGTTGGCCGAATTCAGGCTGACGGCGTTGGCGAGCTGGTCCGGTCCGACCATCTCGGACACGAAGGACTGGCGGGCCGGGTTGTCCACGACGGTGACGAGGCCGAGCAGGAAGGCGGCCAGGTAGACGTGCCAGACCTGGACGTGCCCCGCGAGGGTGAGCGCGGCCAGCGCGAGACCGGTGAGGCCCATGGCGCTCTGGGTGCCGATCAGCAGCGGCCGCTTGGGCAGCCGGTCGGCGAGTACGCCTCCGTAGAGGCCGAACAGCAGCATCGGCAGGAACTGCAGCGCGATGGTGATGCCGACGGCGGAGGCCGAGCCGGTCAGCGAGAGGACCAGCCAGTCCTGGGCGATGCGCTGCATCCAGGTGCCGGTGTTCGACACGACCTGCCCGGTCGCGAAGAGCCGGTAGTTCCGGATCTTCAGCGAGCTGAACATCGTGGCGGGTACTGCGGTAGGAGCGGATTTGTGGCCGGGTGCGGAGTCTGCTCCGTTTCCCGTACTCAAGGGTGCGCCTCCAGGCGTGTGCGGTTACAGGTGCGCGAGCTTCTCCAGGACGGGTGCGGCCTCGCGGAGCTTGGCCCATTCGTCCTCGGTCAGCTCGGCCGCGAGCCCGGCCAGGAAGGCATTGCGCTTGCGACGGCTCTCTTCGAGCATCGCTTCGGCTTCCTCGGTCTGGCTGACCACCTTCTGGCGGCGGTCGTCGGGGTGCGGCTCCAGCCGGACCAGTCCCTTGGCCTCGAGCAGCGCGACGATGCGTGTCATCGACGGCGGCTGTACGTGCTCGCGCCGGGCAAGCTCACCGGGGGTGGCCTGGCCGCAGCGGGCGAGGGTGCCGAGGACCGACATCTCGGTCGGGCTGAGCGACTCGTCGACGCGCTGGTGCTTGAGGCGTCGGCCGAGCCGCATCACGGCGGACCGGAGGTCGTTCACGGCGGCGGCGTCGTCGCCATGGGAAAGGTCGTGCATGTTCATTAGAGTAACTCATTACTCTCGCTAAATAAAACCGGGTTCTTTGAGTCACTCGTACGGGTGAGCCGGCTCCGGAAAGTGACACGCGTCCACGCCCCGTGGCCCGACCCTGTGGGGCATGGGGACTCATGTGCTCAGCATGCGGATAGACGGAGAGCTGCTGGACCGGCTCCGGGATCACGCCGCGAAACGCGGAATGAGCGTCCAGGACTATGTGGTCCGGACGCTCATTCGCGACGACTTCGACGAACGCTTCAAGGTGGCGGTCGACGAGACGGAGAGGTTCTACGGCCTCACCTGAGGCCCGGGGCCGCTACGTGAGGCCGAGGGCGGGCATCGCGTAGTAGAAGACGAACACCGCCGACACGACGTACATCGCGGCCGGGACCTCGCGGGCCCGCCCGGTCGCCAGCCGCAGGACGCAGAAGCTGACGAAGCCGATGCCGATGCCGTTGGTGATCGAGTAGGTGAAGGGCATCATCGTCATTGCCAGGAAGGCGGGGACGGCGACGGTGAAGTCGCTCCAGTCGATGTCCTTGACCGAGCCCGCCAGGATCAGGAAGCCGACCGCCAGCAGCGCGGGGGTGGCGGCCTGCGACGGGACCATCGTGGCGAGCGGGGTGAGGAACAGCGCCACGGCGAAGAGGCCGCCCGTGACCACGTTCGCCAGGCCCGTACGGGCGCCCTCGCCGACGCCCGCCGTGGACTCCACGAAGCAGGTGGTGGCCGAGGAGGAGGTGGCGCCGCCGGACGCGACGGCGAGGCCGTCGATCAGCAGGACCCGGTTGATGCCGGGGAAGTTGCCGTCCTCGTCCATGAGCTTGGCCTCGTCGCCGACGCCGAGGATCGTGCCCATCGCGTCGAAGAAGCAGGACAGCAGCACGGTGAAGACGAAGAGGACGCCGGTCAGCATGCCGACCTTGTCGAAGCCGCCGAACAGGCTCACCTGGCCGACGAGCCCGAAGTCCGGGGCGGAGACCGGATTGCCCGGCAGCTCGGGGACCGTCAGGCCCCAGGCCGCGGCCGGCAGCTCGGTGACCAGCTGCACGACGACCGCGACGACGGTCATGGCCACGATCGAGATCAGGATCGCGCCGGGCGTCTTGCGGATGATCAGCGCCAGGGTGAGCAGGACGCCGATGACGAAGACGAGCACGGGCCAGCCGTGCAGGTGCCCGTTGCCGCCGAGCTGGAGCGGCACCGTGGTGTGCGCGAGGTCCGGGATGCGGGAGATGAAGCCCGAGTCGACGAGGCCGATCAGCATGATGAAGAGGCCGATGCCGATCGCGATGCCCTTGCGCAGGCTCAGCGGCACCGCGTTCATGACCCGCTCGCGCAGTCCGGTGGCGACGAGCAGCATCACGACGAAGCCCGCCAGGACCACCATGCCCATGGCGTCGGGCCAGCTCATGCGCGGGGCGAGCTGGAGGGCCACGACGGTGTTCACGCCGAGGCCGGCCGCGAGGGCGATCGGGACGTTGCCGATGACGCCCATCAGCAGGGTGGAGAAGGCCGCGGTCAGCACGGTGGCGGTGACCAGCTGGCCGCCGTCGAGCTGGTGCCCGTACATGTCCTTCGCGCTGCCGAGGATGATCGGGTTCAGCACGATGATGTAGGCCATCGCGAAGAAGGTGGCGAAGCCGCCCCGGACCTCTCGGGCGATGGTGGAACCGCGCTCCGAGATCTTGAAGTAGCGGTCGACGCCGTTGGTGGGCGTCGGAGTGGGGGCCGCGGCGGGGGCCGAGGTGCTCATGCGGTCCTCAAACTGGTTCGTTTTGGTGGCTTCGTACGAATGAAACCCGTCACAGGCAAACCGTTTCAGTATGAACAGATGAGAAGTGTGGCGTCCATCTCCGCGCGTAGAGCCATGGGGCAATTGGGTCAAGGCGACCGGCCGAAGGCCCCGCGCGGGCGCCCAATAGACTGGTGACATGGCGAAATGGACCGCACAGCACGAGGCGCCCGAGCCCCTGGAGGGCCCGATCGTCGCGACCGTCACCGGTGGCACGATCCTCTGGTTCGAGCTCTTCCTCGTCCAGCTGCCCTTCTACGGCTGGTTCGCGGAACGCGACCTGCTGTGGTGGGTGTGGTGCTGTGCGGCGGGCGGCGTACTCGGCCTGATCGGCCTCTGGTACGTCCGCGGACGCGACGCCGCGCTCAAACGCCACGCGGCGGAGCAGGCGGCGGCCGAGGCGGCGGCGGCCGAGGCGGCGGCCGAGGCGCCCGGACAGGCCCCGGCGGCCGGAGTCAACCCCCCGGGGAACCAGACCGCCGGTTAAAGGGCGTACCGAGGGACGATTCGGGTCATCCCGAAGTCGGATCTTCGTACTGCTCGGCGGGTGAACCGTTGGAACGCCCTTTACCGTCGAAAGCATGACGCAGCGGGCGAGGATCGATTCCGACGGACCGGAGCCCGGCGGCACCACCGCCGGCACCACCGCCATCGACGCGGGGGCGGAGCTGGACCCGGTGCACCCGGTGTCCCCGCCCGCACCCCGCTTCCGGGCGGGCGGCCTCAGCACCGCCGAGGTCGCGGAACGCGTCGCCCGCGGGGAGGTCAACGACGTCCCCGTCCGCTCCTCGCGCTCCACCCCGGACATCGTCCGGGCCAACGTCTTCACCCGGTTCAACGCGATCATCGGCGTGCTCTGGGTGATCATGCTGTTCGTCGCGCCGATCCAGGACAGCCTCTTCGGCTTCGTGATCATCGCGAACACCGGCATCGGCATCATCCAGGAACTGCGCGCCAAGAAGACCCTCGACGGCCTCGCCGTCATCGGCGAGGCCAAACCCAGCGTCCGCCGCGACGGCGCCACCGCCGAGATCTCCACCTCCGAGATCGTCCTCGGCGACGTCATCGAACTCGGCCCCGGCGACAAGGTCGTCGTCGACGGCGTCACCGGCGAGGCCGACGGCCTGGAGATCGACGAATCGCTGCTCACCGGCGAGGCCGACCCCGTCCTCAAGAAGCCCGGCGACCCCGTCATGTCCGGCTCGTTCGTCGTCGCGGGCGGCGGCGCGTTCACCGCCACCAAGGTCGGCCGCGAGGCCTACGCCGCCCAGCTGGCCGAAGAGGCCTCCCGCTTCACGCTCGTCCACTCCGAGCTGCGCACCGGCATCTCCACCATCCTCAAGTACGTCACCTGGATGATGGTCCCGACCTCCATCGGCCTCGTCATCAGCCAGCTGGTCGTCAAGGACTCCAACCTCAAGGACTCCATCGCCCGCACCGTCGGCGGCATCGTCCCGATGATCCCCGAGGGCCTGGTCCTGCTCACCTCCGTCGCCTTCGCGATCGGCGTCATCCGGCTCGGCCGCAAACAGTGCCTCGTGCAGGAACTCCCCGCCATCGAGGGCCTCGCCCGCGTGAACGTCGTGTGCCTCGACAAGACCGGCACCCTCACCGAGGGCGGCATGGACGTCACCGAGCTGCGCCCGCTCGGCGGCGCGGACGCGGCGTACGTACAGAAGGTCCTCGGTGCGCTCGGCGAATCCGACCCGCGCCCCAACGCCAGCCTCCAGGCCATCATCGACGCCTACCCGGACAGCGAGGAGTGGCGCTGCACCGAATCGCTGCCCTTCTCCTCCGCCCGCAAGTACAGCGGCGCCAGCTTCAGCGAGGGCGACGGCGAGAACTCCACCTGGCTCCTCGGTGCCCCCGACGTCCTGCTGCCCGTCGGCGACCCCGCCCTCGACGAGATCAACGAGCTGAACGAACAGGGCCTGCGCGTCCTGCTGCTCGCCCGCTCCGCCCGCGAACTGGACGACGAGCGGGTCACCAGTGCCGTCCGGCCGACCGCGCTGGTCGTGCTGGAGCAGCGGCTGCGGCCCGACGCCGCCGACACCTTGGGCTACTTCGCCGAGCAGAACGTCCACACCAAGGTCATCTCCGGCGACAACGCGGTCTCGGTGGGCGCGGTCGCGGCCAAGCTGGGGCTGCCGGGCGCCGAGAACACGGTCGACGCGCGCGATCTTCCGACCGACCGGGAGGAGCTGGCCAAGGTCCTCGACGAGAACTCGGTCTTCGGCCGGGTCACCCCGCAGCAGAAGCGTGACATGGTCGCCGCGCTCCAGTCCAAGGGCCACACCGTGGCCATGACGGGCGACGGGGTCAACGACGTCCTCGCGCTCAAGGACGCCGACATCGGCGTCTCGATGGGCTCGGGTTCGGAGGCGACCCGTGCGGTCGCCCAGATCGTGCTGCTGAACAACAGCTTCGCCACCCTGCCGTCGGTGGTGGCCGAGGGGCGCCGGGTGATCGGGAACATCACCCGGGTCGCGACCCTCTTCCTGACCAAGACGGTCTACTCGGTGCTGCTGGCCGTCCTGGTGGTGTGCAGCCAGGTCGAGTACCCGTTCCTGCCGCGGCACCTGACCCTGCTGTCCACGCTGACCATCGGCATCCCGGCCTTCTTCCTGGCGCTGGCGCCGAACCGGGAGCGGGCGCGGCCGCACTTCGTGAAACGGGTGATGCGGTACGCGATTCCCGGCGGGGTGATCGCGGCCGTGGCCACCTTCGTGACGTACCTGATCGCCCGGGCCCACTACTCCGGGCCGGACGCGCTCAAGGCGGAGACCAGTGCGGCGACGCTGACGCTGTTCCTGACGTCGATGTGGGTGCTGGCGATCATCGCCCGGCCGTACACCTGGTGGCGGGTGGCGCTGGTCGGGGCGATGGGTGGGGCGTTCCTGATCGTCCTGATCGTGCCGTGGCTGCAGGACTTCTTCCAGCTCGAGCTGGAGGGTGCCGTCCTGCCGTGGACTGCCGTCGGCATCGCGGTGGTGGCCTCGGCCCTGATCGAGTGCGCCTTCCGCTGGGTATCCCACCGCTTCCCTGCCTGACCCAGGCGGGCCCTCAATCGCCGGGCAGGCTGGAGTGGGCGGGCTCTCGAGCGGCGGGCGGGCTGGGGTGGCGCATTTCAGCCCCGCCGGCGTTTGAGGCGCCGCCGGAGGGGTGGGGGATCCGGCATTGGGGTGACATGTCGTATCCGGTGATCATCCTTGGCGTTGAACGGTCCGGCGCGCCGTTTCCTGGCGCGTCCTTCAGAGATCTTTGGGAGTAGTCATGCGTCTGCGTTCTACCCTGACGGCGTCCGTCCTCGCCGCCGGCATCCTGCTCGGCGGCGCCGGCGCCGCTCTCGCCAACGACGGTGGCGGCCTCGTCCGCACGACCGGTTCGCAGGGCGCCGCCCGCACCGCCGCCTCCTCGTTCGCCGGTGTCATCGACCACGTTGGCCCGGTCTACGCCTCGGACTCCCAGACGGAGCACGAGTGGGACCGCGGCACCTTCCTCGGCATCGCGTTCTAGTACGGGAACGCCACCGGTGACGGTGCGGGGGCGGTCGGCATCACGCGGCCGCCCCCTTCCCGTGCCGGTCGAACCCCCTAGGGGGTGTCTGACGGATGTCCGCGGCGTCGCGGCGCCCGGCACGCGCTCTCGCCGCACCGACCGAAAACCCGAGTACGTCCAGTACACGGGCCTCCGGTCGGCGCACCGAGAGCACGCACCGGACACCCCTCCTTCCCCACGCACATCCGTCAGACACCCCCTAGTCGAACCAGCGGTCGCGCGCCAGCTCCGCGGTCCGGGACGGGTCCTCCAGCAGGGCCGCGACCTCGAAGCGCCGCGGCCACTGGCCCGCCGCCCAGGCCAGGCCCGCCGCCACGCCCTCGAGGGTCGCCGCATGCAGGGTGCCGTCCGGCGTGCGCCGCCAGTCCAGCTCGACCCCGCCCGCGAGCAGCTCCTCGTGCTCGACGTACGTCGCCGGGGTGGCCGGGCCCAGCAGCGTCCGTACCGCCTCCGGTACGTCGTGCTCCTCGCCCGGGGCGTCGACCTCCGCCGCCACCGTGTCCGACAGGCGGCGCACCTGGAGCAGCTCGGCCAGGTCGGCCGCCCGCGCCGGGGCCACCGGCAGCAGCGGCAGGCCAGCCGCCAGCGGGAGCAGGTCCGGGGCGTCGGCGACCAGCGCGTCGGCCGCGTCCACCACGACCACCTCGCCGTCCACCACCGCGCGCAGCGCGTCCGGCAGGGTGACCTGCTCGGGGTCCAGGTCGGCCAGCGCCCCGTACAGCGCGTGCAGCTGGTGCCCGCTCACCTCACGGTCCGGGTCGGCGAGCCGCCCCAGCAGCTCGGCGGCGCCGCCGGGCTCCTCCAGCAGGGCGGCCACGGAGGTCCGTACGCCCAGCGCCCGCAGGACCTGCTCGTCCTCGAAGCCGGTCGCGTCGGCCGGGGCGTACAGCCCGGCGAGCAGCGGGTCGCCGCCCGCCGCACGCAGCCCGGCCGGGCGGCGGCCGTCGAGCACCGGGTGGTCGCGCAGCCACCACGCGGTGTACGGACGGACCGACTGGGTGGTGCCGTCCGGCAGCAGCACCCGCACCGGCTGGGTCAGGGCGTCCCGCAGCGGCGGCTGCGCGAGCATGGCCAGGGCGCGCGGCCAGCAGTCGTCGTCGACCAGGTCCAGGTCGCGTACGGCGATCAGCTCGGTGGCGACCGGCGGCACCGGGGTGTCGGGGAACTGGTCGAGCAGGTCCTCGCACCACACGTCGACGGCGTCCAGCAGGCCCGCGTCGTCCGGCTCGGCGAAGTCGCCCTCGCGCGGCTCCAGTTCGTCCGGGTCGAGCACCACGTCGGTGGCCCGCACCAGCTGGAAGGTGGCGAGCACCCCGCAGGCGGTGAGCGTGTCCGCGTCCCACTTGGCGGCCAGTTCGGCGTCCACGTACGGGATCTCGTCCTCGCGGACCACCGAGGCCAACGGGCTTCCGGGGAGCAGGAGTTCACCGGCCGGGGTCAGCTCGCCGTCCTCGTCGGGCAGGGCGAGGGCGCCCAGCCAGGGCTCGTCACCGGGCGCGAGGGCGGCGTCCCGGACCAGGCCGAGCACGATGTCGGCCAGCTCGTCGGCGTCAAGCGCGTCCTCGTCCCAGATCTCACCCGCATCCAGCGAACCGGCCACCGCGGCCCGCACCTGCGGGGTGGTCAGCACGGCGCGCGGGGTCGCGGGCAGCGCGCCCAGCTTCTCCAGCAGCGGGTGCGCGGCGTCCGGGTGGGCCACCTTGAGGCCGAGCCGGGTCAGCCCGGCCGGGGTGCCGGGTCCGGGGAGCAGGATGTGGCGCGGGCCGATGGCGGTGCGGATCGCGGAGGCGGCGGAGGGCCGCTCGGGGCCGTCGAATCCCCCGAACCCGTCGAAGTGGCTGGAGCGGTCGGAGCGGTCGGCGTCGCCGAAGCGGTCCGGGGCGTCGAAGTCCCGTACGCCCTCGCCGTCGCCCTCGCCCTCTCCCTCGGCCCCGGGCTCGTCGCCCGCCGGAGCCAGCGGCACCGGCAGCCCCGAGAGCCGGTCCGGGTCCACGCCCGCCAGGGTGTCGTAGAGCCGGTACCACCACCGCGGCGGCCGGTCCGCGCCCGCGATCCGCTCGATGGCGTCGCCCAGCGGGAGCCGCCCGACGCCCAGGGTGCGCAGCTCGGCGCGCCGCTCCAGCCCGGCGGGGAGCAGGGTCGGCAGTACCTCGGCCAGGACCCGTACGGTGTCGGCGCCCGCGCCCTCCACGACCTCGGCCTCGAAGGGGCGCAGGGCGGCCCGGCCCTCCTCGGGACCCGCGTCGGGATCCGCAGGGGCGGCGGCGGCCGGGGCGAGGAAGGCGGTCCGGGGCAGCCGCTCCAACACGGCGGCCCGCAGCGCGCCGTCCAGCTCGCCCTTGCCGAGCGGGCCGGGCACCAGGTCCACCAGCGCGGTGCTCACCGGCTCCCACGCGCCCAGGAGTTCGGCGTAGGCGTCGGCGGCCCGCTGCACCAGGAAGTCGGTCAGCGGCCCGGGCGCCGGGTGGCGGCGGGCGGTGTCCAGCGGCAGGGTCGCGATGAGCAGCGCGGGAATGCCGAGGGGCTCGTCGGTGGGGGTCGGCGCGTGCACGACGGGCGCGGTGGCCGGGCGTACGGGCGCGCCCTCCGCGTCGACGGGCACCGACCAGGACACGGCCCAGGCGGGCCGCAGCCGCTCCTCGACGGGCCGGTCGGCGAGGAGCCGGGGCTCGATGGCGCCGCTGGACCGCACGGTGCGCCAGCGCCGGACGCCGCTCTCGCCCCGGGCGTCCCGGCCGCCCCGGTCGCCGTCGCTGTCCTCGATCACCGTGTACGGGCCCTCGTCGCGGCGGCGCAGGGTCCGCACGCCCGCCGCGGTCTCCACGACCACCTCGGTCAGCCCGGGCAGGGTCAGCAGCAGCGCGTCGTCGATCCCGGCCAGCAGCCGCTCGACGAGGTCCGCGGCGGCCGCGTCGCGCAGCGGCAGGATGACCACGGTGTCGTAGCCCTCGGGCGCGGTGCCCTCGGCGGGCAACGGCAGTCGCAGCAGCGGGACGTGCCCGTCGCGGCGGCGCAGTTCGTCGCCGAGGCCGGGGCTGCCCTGGGAGGCGCCCCGGGCCAGCTCGCGGGCCTCGGCCAGGGACCAGCGGACCCCGCCGTGCCGGCCGACGACGGCGGGCTCGTCGCTGACGGCGAGGACGGCCGCGAAGCCGACGCCGAACCGGCCGACGCTCTCCCACGCGCTCTCGCCGGGCCGCTCCCCGGCGGCCTCGCGCTTGGCGGAGGCGCGCAGGGTGCTCAGCGACTCCACGCCGGTGGCGTCCAGCGGGGCACCGGAGTTGGCGACGGCGAGGACGCCGTGGCCGCCTTCCCCGGAGTGCAGGGTGAGCCGGAGCCGCCCGGGGGTGTGGGCCCGGGCGGCGGCGTCGGCCGCGTTCTGCGCCAGCTCCACGACGAGCCGGTCCCGGTAGCCGCCGAGCGCCAGGTCCTCCTCCGCGTTGGCGTCCTCCCGGAACCGGGCCGGGCCCGCGCCCCAGGAATCGAGGACTCCGCGTCGCAGCCGGGCCGTCCCGAAGGGGTCCACGCCGCTCTGGGCCGCCGTCACTCGCACGCTCACGCCGCTGCCTCCATGCTGTACCGCATTCACCGAATGCCGAAGTCCCGAAGGTATCGCGGCCGGAGGGGCCCGGGCGCGCCGGGCCGCGCGGGGTGCGGCCGCGGCCGGGGGCTACGCGGTGCCGGTGAGGTGGGCGAAGACGACGACGTTGGCGTCCCAGTGGCGGTCCGCGGTGAGCCGGCCGCCACAGGTGATCAGGCGCAGTTCGGCCTTGCCGTGCGTGTCCCCGTAGACCGTGTCCGTGGGGAAGGCGTCCTTCTTGTACGTCTCCACGTGGTCCACGGCGAAGACGGCGGTGCTGCCGTCGGCCCGGTGGATCTCGATCCGCTCGCTCGGCTTCAGCTTCTTGAGGTTGAAGAAGACGGCTTCGGGGGCCTGCGGGGTGTCCATGTGCCCGACGACGGCCGCGGCGCCCTTCTCGCCCGGGGTGGGGCCGTCCTCGTACCAGGCCGCGTCCTTCGGTTTGGCGAAGTCCGGTTCCCGCATGACGCCTTGGGCGTCGAGGCCGACCCCGTCGAGGGGGGCGTCGACCTTGATGTCCGGGATCGTGATGTGGTCCGGTACGGACGGCTCCAGGGCCGAGGCGGCCGTGGTGCCGGCCGGTGCCGTGGCCCCGGCGTCCCGCCCGCCGCCGGAGCAGCCGGTGACGAGGGCGGCGGTGAGGGCGGCGCCGCCGGCCAGGGCGGCCGCGCGGCGCGCGCGGTCGCCCTGGCGGCTCCGTCGGAGGAGGAGCCGCTCAGCCATGGGGCGCGGTGTCCTCGGCGACGTAACCGACGGGGGCCTGGCCGGTGTTCACGGAGCCCTTGGGCTTCTTGTGCTCGCTCGGGGCGAGCGGCTTCAGGTGGTGGTCGGCCGGGTTGGCGCCGCCGCCCTTGGCCTCGGTGGAGAACGTGACGGTGCCGAACTTCTTGCCGCCCGCGAAGGCGTCGACGCCGTAGTAGCCGGTCGTGACGTCCTTGGCGACGACCGCGGTGCCGGTCCAGGTGCCCTTGCCGTCGTTCTTCAGGTTCACCGTGCCGCCGAAGGCGTCCGACCGGACGGAGGCGCTCTTCTCGGTGGTCTTCACGGTGACGGTGACCTTGTCGCCGGGGCGGCCGAAGTCGGTGGAGAGCCGGAGCGTGGACGGCTGGGGCGTGGGGTCCGGCGTGCCGGCCGTGACGGTCAGCTGCGCGGTGGCCTGGAGCTTCCTGCCGTCGGGGCCCGTGCCGGTGAGGGAGACGCCGTAGGTGCCCGCGGGGACCTTGGCGACCGTGGCGGTGGCGCCCCGGCCGTCGGTCATCGTGACATCGTCCAGGGCCTTGGAGGACAGGGACAGGTTCGTCGAACCGTCCGGGACCTCCATCGCGAGCCGGAGGGAGTCACCCGCCCGGGCGGTGGAGGCCGAGAGCTTCAGGGCCACCGGCGCGGAGTGGGTGCCGGTTCCGGTGCCAGTGCCAGTGCCAGTGCCAGGTCCGGTGCCGGGGCTGCTCGAAGCCGTCGGGGCCGGGGCGGCATCGGCGGCGAAGGCGACGGTGGGGACCGCCAGGGCCATCGAGGAGACGAGGGCGATCGCCGAGAGGGTGAGTGCCTTGCGCATGGGATTCCTCCTGAACGGGCCGGGGTTTTTTTCCGGCACACCAGACATGAGGGACATCCTGGGCGGGCGGTTGCAGGGCGCCCGCCACCCCGGGAGGGGACCCGCCGAAGGTCCCGCGGGGTGAACGCGCAGGCGGGCGGGGGAGCAGGGGTGTTCCGTTTGCTGGCTCTTTGCCCCGATTTTTGGGACCAAAGTCCCGGCGGCGGACACGCGCTGGAAAACGGACGGCCCCCGGTGACGGGACGTCACCGGGGGCCGTCGGAGCGGTTCAGCGGTCAGAGCTTCTCGATCACGTAGTCGATGCAGGCGGTCAGCGCCTGCACGTCCGCCGGGTCGATCGCCGGGAACATCGCCACGCGCAGCTGGTTGCGGCCGAGCTTGCGGTACGGCTCGGTGTCCACGATGCCGTTGGCGCGCAGCACCTTCGCGATCGCCGCCGCGTCGATGTCGTCCTGGAAGTCGATCGTGCCGATCACCGAGGAACGCTTCGAGGCGTCCGTGACGAAGGGCTCCGCGTACTTCGACGCCTCGGCCCAGCCGTACAGGTTGGCCGCGCTGGACGCCGTACGGGCGGTCGCCCAGTCCAGACCGCCCTGGCCGTTGATCCACTCGAGCTGCTGGTTCAGCAGGAAGAGGGTCGACAGCGCGGGGGTGTTGTACGTCTGGTTCTTGACCGAGTTGTCGATCGCCGTCGGCAGCGAGAAGAACTCCGGGATGTGCCGGCCGGAGGCGTGCACGCGGGCCGCGCGCTCCAGGGCCGCCGGGGAGAACGCCGCCAGCCACAGGCCGCCTTCGGAGGCGAAGGACTTCTGCGGTGCGAAGTAGTAGACGTCCGTCTCGGTGATGTTTACCGGCAGACCGCCGGCGCCCGAGGTCGCGTCCACCAGAACGAGCGAACCGGCATCGGCGCCCGCGACGCGCTTGATCGGCGCGGCGACACCCGTCGAGGTCTCGTTGTGCGTGTACGCGTACACGTCCACGCCCGCCTCGGCGACCGGCTCGGGGTGCGTCCCGGGCTCGGAGGAGATGACGGACGGCGCGTCCAGCCACGGCGCGAGCTTCGCGGCCGTCGCGAACTTGGACGAGAACTCGCCGAAGGTGAGGTGCTGGGACTTCCGCTCGATCAGCCCGGCGGCCGCGATGTCCCAGAAGGCGGTGGAGCCGCCGTTGCCCAGGATCACCTCGTAGCCCTCGGGGAGGGAGAAGAGGTCCCGCACGCCCTGGCGCACCGAGCCGACCAGGTTCTTGACCGGGGCCTGTCGGTGGGAGGTTCCCAGGAGGGAGGTACCGGTGGCGGCGAGCGCGTCCAGCGCGTCCGTCCGCACCTTGGAGGGGCCCGCGCCGAAACGACCGTCGGCGGGCTTGATGTCAGCGGGAATCTGGATCTCAGCCACGAGCGGAGCGTATCGGTTCCCGGCGCGGCCTTCCGAAGCGCGTCCACCCGGTGAGACGCCCGGCGGCGGTGGCAGGGTGGTCGCCGTGACGGCAACCGGGGATCTTGAGCGGGCATTGCGGACGCGGCTGCGCGGAGGGGTGGATTTCGGCGCCGCCGCGCGGGCGCTGACCACCATGGACGCCTCCAACTACCGCCGGGTCCCGCTCGGCGTGGTCGCCCCGCGCGACGCCGAGGACGTCGCGGCGGCCCTGCGCGTGTGCGCGGAAGCCGGCGTTCCGGTGGTCCCGCGCGGCGGCGGCACCTCCATCGCGGGCCAGGCCACCGGGACGGGCGTGGTGCTCGATCTGACCCGGCACATGAACGCCCTCGTGTCGGTGGACCCCGACGCGCGGACGGCGGTGGTCCAGCCCGGGCTCGTCCTCGACCGGCTGCGGGACGCGGCGCGCCCGTACGGCCTGACCTTCGGACCGGACCCCTCCACGCACTCCCGCTGCACCGTCGGCGGCATGATCGGCAACAACGCCTGCGGGGCCCACTCGGTGGCCTGGGGCACCACCGCCGACAACGTGGCCGAGCTGGCCGTCACCACGTACGGGGGCACCGCGCACCGCATCGGCACCGGCTGGACGGGCGCCCCGGCGGGGCTGCGCGAACTCGTCGCGGGGAGCCTGGGGCCGCTGCGCACCGGGATGCCCCAGGGGCTCCGCCGCCGGATCTCCGGGTACGCGCTGGACGCGCTGCTGCCCGAGCGGGGCACGGAGGTGGCCCGGGCCTTCTGCGGGAGCGAGGGCACGCTCGGGGTGGTGACCGAGGCCGTCGTGCGCCTGGTGGAAGCGCCGCGCGCGCCGGTGCTCGTGGTCCTCGGGTACGCCGACGAGAGCGCGGCGGCGGACGCGGCCGCGGGGCTGCTGCCGCTGGGTCCGCTGACGGTGGAGGGGATGGCGGCGGATCTGGTCGGGGACACGGGCGCGGTGGGGCTGCCGCGCGGCGGTGCTTGGCTGTTCGTGGAGACGCGGGACGCGGGGGCGGCGCGCGAGACCGTACGGGCCGCCGACGCGCTGGACGCGCGCGTGATCGCCGACCCGGCCGGGCAGCGCGCGCTGTGGCGGATCCGGGAGGACGCGGCCGGTACGGCGACCAGGACGCCGGACGGCCGGATGGCCTGGCCCGGCTGGGAGGACTGCGCGGTGCCGCCCGCCCGGCTCGGGGCCTACCTGCGGGAATTCCGGGCCCTGCTGGCGGCGCACGGGCTGCGCGGGACGCCGTACGGGCACTTCGGCGAGGGCTGCGTGCACGTCCGCATCGACTTCGACCTGGTGTCGGCGGCGGGCGTGGCCCGCTTCCGGACCTTCTCCGAGGAGCTCGCCGACCTGGTCGTGGCCCACGGCGGCTCGCTGTCGGGGGAGCACGGGGACGGGCAGGCGCGCGCCGAACTGCTGCCGCGGATGTACGGGCCGGAGCTGGTCCGGCTCTTCGGCGCGTACAAGGACGTGTGGGACCCGGCGGGCGGGATGAACCCCGGCATGCTCGCGCGCCCGGCCCGGCTGGACGAGAACCTGCGCTTCGCGGTGCTGCCGGCCGACGCCCCGCTCGCGCGGGAGGTGGCGCGCTGCGTCGGGGTCGCCAAGTGCCGGTCCACCGAGCCGGGTCCGGGGGTGATGTGCCCGTCGTACCGGGTGACGGGGGAGGAGCGGCACTCCACGCGCGGCCGGGCCCGGCTGCTGCACGAGATGCTGGCCGGGGAGATCGTGACGGACGGGTGGCGCTCGGAGGAGGTCCGGGAGGCGCTCGACCTGTGCCTCGGCTGCAAGGGATGCCGCAGCGACTGCCCGGTGGGCGTGGACATGGCCACGTACAAGAGCGAGTTCCTGCACCGGCACTGGGCGGGGCGGCTCAGGCCCCTGGCTCACTACACGATGGGCGGCCTGCCGCGCTGGCTGCGCCTGATCGCCGCCCTGCGGGCCGCTCCGCTGGTCAACGCGGCCGGGCGGGTGGTGCGGGTTCCGGGGCTGGCGCGGGAGCGGGCCCTGCCGGAGGTGGCGCGGGTGCCGTTCAGCCGGGGGTGGGGCGGTGGCAGGAGTGCGGAAGGTGCGGATGTCCTGTTGTGGCCCGACACCTTTACGGAGTACCTGTCCCCGCAGGTCGGGCGGGCCGCCGTCCGGGTCCTGGAGGCGGCGGGGCTGACGGTCGCCCCGGCGGGCGGACCCGGGGCGCGGCCGGGCGCCGTCTGCTGCGGGCTCACGTACGTGTCGACCGGGCGGCTCGACGCGGCGCGGGCGGTCCTGCGGCGCACGCTGGACGCGGTGGATGCGGTGGATGCGGTGGACGCGCTGGATGCGGTGGACGGCGTACGGGCTCCCGTGGTCGTACTGGAACCCAGCTGCGCGGCGGCCCTGCGCACCGACCTCCCGGCGCTGCTCCCGGACGACCCGCGCGCGGCCCGGCTGGCGGCGTCGGTACGGACCTTCGCGCAGGTACTGGAGGAGCGCGCCCCGGGGTGGCGGCCGCCCCGGGTGGACCGCCCGGTCGCCGGGCAGACCCACTGCCATCAGCACGCGGTCCTCGGCGACGGCGCGGAGCGGCGGCTGCGCGAGCGGGCCGGGCTGACGGGCGAGCTCAGCGGCGGGTGCTGCGGTCTCGCCGGGAACTTCGGATTCGAGCCGGGGCACCACGAGGTCTCGGTGGCCTGCGCGGAGGAACAGCTCCTCCCGGCCCTCCGCGCGGCGGCCGACCGGACCGCCGTCCTCGCGGACGGCTACTCCTGCCGCACCCAGATCGCCCAGCTCAGCACCCGCAGGGCGGTCCACCTGGCGGAACTCCTGGCGGAGGAGTTGTAAGGAAAGACACGGTCGCAGACTCCTTACCGACCCCTTAGCCTGGAATCATGCCCGCACCCTCCTCCGCGCCCTCTTCGTCCGCGAAGAGCACGGCTGCCACCGCTGCCGCCCCTGGTCCCACGACGTCCGCGGCCGCTGCCAAGCCGGGCCGGTTCGGGCCGGTCGCGCTGGTCGTCTCGGCCGGGCTCTCGGTGCAGTTCGGTGCGGCCCTCGCGGTCATGATCATGCCGCGGGCCGGGGCGGCGGGCGTGGTCACGCTGCGCCTGGCGGCGGCCGCGGTCGTGCTGCTGCTCGTGTGCCGGCCCAAGGTGCGCGGGTACTCGCGCTCCGACTGGACCACGGTGGTGGTCTTCGGGATCACGATGGCGGCCATGAACGGGCTGTTCTACCAGGCGGTGGACCGGATCCCGCTCGGACCGGCCGTCACCCTGGAGGTGCTCGGGCCGCTCGTGCTGTCCGTGGTCGTCTCGCGGCGGCTGGTGAACTTGCTGTGGGCGGGGCTCGCCCTGGCCGGCATCGTCCTGCTCTCCGGGCACGGCGGGGGCGGCGGCTTCGGCTCCCTCGACCTGGCCGGGGCGGCGTTCGCCCTGGGCGCGGGGGCGATGTGGGCGGCGTACATCGTCTTCAGCGCCCGCACCGGCCGCCGCTTCCCGCAGGCCGACGGCCTCGCGCTGGCGATGGCGGTCGCGGCGGTGCTCTCGCTCCCGCTCGGCATCATCGAGGCGGGCCCGGCCCTGCTCGTCCCCAGCACCCTCGCCCTCGGCGTCGGGGTCGCGCTGATGTCGTCGGTGCTCCCGTACACGCTGGAACTGCTCGCCCTGCGGCGGCTGCCGGCGCCCACCTTCGCGATCCTGATGAGCCTGGAACCGGCGATCGCGGCGACCGCGGGCTTCCTGGTCCTCGACCAGGCCCTGTCCACGACGGACGCCCTCGCGATCGCCCTGGTGATCGCGGCGAGCATGGGCGCGGTCCGCTCGCAGACGAAGCGCCGACGGGCGTAGGCCGTCCAGGCCGTCCAGGCCGTCCAGGCCGTCCAGGCCGACCGAGCCGCACCCGGGGGCGGGCGGCGGCGAAAGTATCTTGACGTCGAGATTGATGTCCGGCAGGCTGCGGGCGTCAGGTCTCTTGATGTCGAGAGACTTTCGGGGTGGAGCGGAGGCATCGATGGGGGTCGGGCTGGGGGCGCGTCTGCGTCGGCCGCCGGGTGGGCGGGACGCGCGGATCATGCTCCTCGCACAGCTGCTGGACCGGACCGGGACGGGCGTGTGGGCCGCCTCGTCGGTGCTGTACTTCACCTTCGCCGTCGGGCTGGACGCCCGGCAGCTCGGCCTGCTGCTCGGCGCGGCCGGGGTGGCCGGCGTCGCGGGATCACCGCTGGCGGGGCGGCTCGCGGGCCGCTTCCCCGTACGGATCCTGCTGATCGGCTGCCACCTGCTGCGGGTCGCCACCCTCGGCCTGATGCTGGTGTGCACGCGGTTCGACGTGCTGCTGCCCGTCGTCGCGGTCACCTACCTGGGCGACCGCGCGGCCAAGACGCTGGAGATGCTGTTCGCGACCCGCGTCGCGGGCGAGCGGCGCTCGGAGTACCAGGCCCTCTCGCGCAGTGCGGCGAACGCCGGTTACGCGGTGGGGGCGGGCATCGCCGCGATCGGACTCGCCGTCGGGACCCGGGAGGCGTACGCCGCGCTGATCCTCGGCAACGCCCTGTCCTTCGTCGTGGCCTCCGTCCTCGTGTGGCGCACCCACGAACCCCGGTCCCACGGTCATGTCGTGGCCCGCTCGACCGACGCCAAGCCCGCCGCTCCCCGCAGCCCGTGGCGCGACCGCGACTACCTCGCGTTCGTCCTCCTCGACATCCCGATGAACCTCGACGACTCGATCCTCAACGTCGGCCTGCCGCTCTGGCTCGTGAACCACACCTCGGCCCCCCACGCTCTCGTCCCGGCCTTCCTGGCGATCAACACCGTGCTCGTCGTCGTCCTCCAGCTGCACGTGTCGGCCCGGGTCGAAGGCCCGCGCCGGGCCGCCGGAGCGGTGCTCCTGTACGGCCTCACCCTGCTCGCGTGCTGCGTCGTCGTGGCCACCGCGACGGGGGGCGGAGCCTGGACGGCGTCGATCGCCCTGCTCGCCGCGGCCCTGCTGGTCACCACGGCCGAACTCTTCCGCTCGGTCAGTTCCTGGGAGCTGGCGGTCTCCCTGGCCCCCGAGGAATCCCGCGCCTCCTACCTGGGCGTGGCCGGCATGGCCGGGTCCGTCCAGAAGTCGGTGGGCCCCCTCCTCCTGACCGGCGCCGTGATGACGGCCGGCCCCGCCGGCTGGCTCCTCCTCGGTGGAGCCGTGGCCGGACTGTCCGTCGTCCAGCGCCGTCTCTCCCTGCGCCGCCTGGACGCCCTCCTCCCCGCAGCGCCGCCCAGCCGTACGCTCAGCTGATCCCCCGACCGGGGGCGGCCCGGTGGCCCGGTGGCCCGGTGGCCCGGCGGCCCGGTGGCCCGGGCCAACTCCCGCATGCCGGGGCCCCGTTCCGGATTCCGGCTCCCGCGCGAAAAATCATGCAAGCATGCTTGATTGTTTTCTCGGGCGCTGCCAGGCTTCCCTCCACAGCCGTGTCCTGGGGTCCTGAGGGAGCGCATCGTGTCCGAGCCGTCGCCGCCGTCATCGCCGTCACCGTCATCGCCGTCACCGTCACCGCCGTCACCGTCACCGCCGTCACCGCCGTCCACCGCATTCGCCGCCGTGTGCGCCGACCTCCGCGCCGAAGGCGAGGAACTCGACCTCCTGGTCGCCGACCTGCCCGCGCCGGGATGGGCCAAGGCCACCCCCGCCCCCGGGTGGAGCGTCGCCCACCAGATCGCGCACCTCACGTGGACCGACCGGGCGGCGCTGCTGGCGCTCACCGACGCCGACGGTTTCGCGGAGATGGTGGCGGAGGCGCTCGCCGCGCCCGACCGGTTCGTCGACGACGGCGCGGCCGAGGGGGCCGCGCTGGCCCCCGGGGAGTTGCTGACCCGCTGGCGCGCCGGGCGTACGGCCCTGGACCAGGCGCTCGCCGAGGCCTCGCCCGACGTGCGCCACCCCTGGTACGGGCCGCCGATGAAGGCCGCCTCGATGGCCAGCGCCCGGCTGATGGAGACCTGGGCGCACGGCCAGGACGTCGCCGACGCACTCGGCGTACGCCGCGCGCCCACCGACCGGCTGCGGCACGTCGCCCGGATCGGGGTGCGGGCCCGCGACTACGCCTTCGCCGTGCGCGGGCTGCCCGTGCCCACCGAGGAGTTCCGGGTGGAGCTGACGGCTCCCGACGGCGGGGCCACCTGGACGTACGGACCCCCGGACGCCCCGCAGCGCGTCACCGGGCCCGCCCTCGACTTCTGCCTGCTCGTCACCCAGCGGGCCCACCGCGCCGACCTCGGCGTCCGGGCGCGGGGCGCCGACGCCGAGCGGTGGCTCGACATCGCGCAGGCCTTCGCGGGCCCGGCGGGACCCGGCCGCGAGCCGGGCGGCGGCCCCGCGTGAGCGGCGCGCGGCGCGCGCTGCGCATCGGCAACGCCTCCGGGTTCTACGGCGACCGGTTCTCGGCGGTCCGCGAGATGCTGACCGGCGGCGAGCTGGACGTCCTGACCGGCGACTACCTGGCCGAGCTGACCATGCTGATCCTCGGCCGCGACCGCCTCAAGGACCCGGGCCTCGGATACGCGAAGACGTTCCTGCGCCAGCTGGAGGAGGGCCTCGGGCTCGCGCACGAGCGGGGCGTGCGGATCGTCGCCAACGCGGGCGGCCTCAACCCGGCCGGGCTCGCGGACGCCGTGCGCGAGCTGGCAGCGAAGACCGGGGTCCCGGTGAGCGTCGCGCACGTCGAGGGCGACGACGTGATGCCGTACGCCGAAGGGGTGCTGACCGCGAACGCCTACCTCGGCGGCGCCGGGATCGCGGCCTGTCTGCGGGCGGGCGCGGACGTCGTGATCACCGGCAGGGTGACGGACGCGGCGCTCGTCAGCGGCCCCGCGTCCTGGTGGTTCGACTGGGCGCCCGGGGACCACGACCGGCTGGCGGGAGCGGTCGTCGCCGGGCACGTACTGGAATGCGGCACCCAGGCCACCGGCGGCAACTACTCCTTCTTCACCCGCCACACGGCGTCCCCGCTCCTCCCCGGCTTCCCCCTCGCCGAGATCGAGGCGGACGGATCCAGCGTCATCACCAAACACCCCGGCACGGGCGGGGCGGTGACCACCGGCACCGTCACGGCGCAGCTGCTGTACGAGACCCAGGGCGCCCGGTACCTCGGCCCCGACGTGACGGCCCGCCTCGACACCGTGCGGCTCACCGACGCCGGCCCGGACCGGGTCGGGATCAGCGGGGTGCGGGGCGAGGCGCCGCCGCCGACGCTGAAGGCCGGGATCACCCGGATCGGCGGCTGGCGCAACGAGGTGGTCTTCGTCCTGACCGGGCTGGACATCGAGGCCAAGGCAGACCTCGTACGGGCCCAGCTGGCCGGGGTGCTGGAGGGCGTGGCCGACGTCGGCTGGACCCTCGCCCGCACCGACCACGAGGACGCGGGGACCCAGGAGACGGCGAGCGCGCTGCTGCGGCTGGTGGTCCGGGACCCGTCCGCCGACCGGGTCGGGCGGCCCCTGACCTCGGCGGCGATCGAGCTGGCGCTGGGCAGCTACCCCGGGTTCCATGTGAGCGCCCCGCCGGGACCGGCCCAGCCGTACGGGGTGTTCAGCTCCGGGTACCTGCCCGCCGACACCGTCCCCCACCTGGCGGTCCTCCCGGACGGCACCCGCCTGCCCGTCCCGGCGCCCCCGTCGGCCACCGCGTCGGCCCTGGCGGAGCCCGCTGGGGAACGGCTTGCGGAGCCCCCTGCGGCTCCCCTCGCCGAGCCCGCGCCCGCCGGCCCCACCCGCCGCGCCCCCCTGGGCCTGGTGGCCGGAGCCCGTAGCGGGGACAAGGGCGGGGACGCCAACGTCGGGGTGTGGGTGGAGCGGGACGACGCCTGGGAGTGGCTGCGGCGGACCCTCACCGTGGAGCTGTTCCGGGAGCTGCTGCCCGAGACCCGCGCCTTCTCCGTCACCCGGCACGACCTGCCCGGCCTGCGCGCCCTGAACTTCGTCGTCACCGGCATCCTCGGCGCCGGGGTCGCCTCCGGGCACCGCTTCGACCCCCAGGCCAAGGCGCTCGGCGAGTGGCTGCGCGCCCGCCACCTCGACATCCCCGTCGGCCTCCTCCCCCCTTCCCCCTCGCCCCTCTCCCCCTTCTCCCCTCCGGAGGTGAGCCGCCCATGACCCGGCTCGGCACCAGCGTCGACACCCGCGACCCCGACCACCTGGCCCACCGGGCCGCCGCCCTGGAGCGCATCGAGGCCCTCGACGCCGAGCACGCCAAGGCGCTGGCGGGCGGCGGCGAGAAGTACACGGCCCGGCACCGGGCGCGCGGCAAGCTGCTCGCCCGGGAGCGGATCGAGCTGCTGCTGGACCCGGACACCCCTTTCCTGGAGCTGTCCCCCCTCGCGGCCTGGGGCAGCGACTATCCGGTGGGCGCCTCGATGGTGACCGGGATCGGGGTGGTCGAGGGCGTCGAATGCCTGGTCACCGCCAACGACCCGACCGTGCGCGGCGGTGCCTCCAACCCGTGGACCCTCAAGAAGGCGCTCCGGGCGAACGAGATCGCCCGGGCCAACCGGCTGCCCTGCATCAGCCTGGTCGAGTCCGGCGGCGCCGACCTCCCGTCGCAGAAGGAGATCTTCATCCCGGGCGGGGCGATCTTCCGGGACATCACCCGGCTCTCCGCCGCCGGGATCCCCACCGTGGCCGTCGTCTTCGGCAACTCCACGGCGGGCGGGGCCTACATCCCCGGGATGTCCGACCACACCGTGATGATCAAGGACCGGTCGAAGGTGTTCCTCGGCGGTCCGCCGCTGGTCAAGATGGCGACCGGCGAGGAGAGCGACGACGAGTCGCTCGGCGGCGCCGACATGCACGCCCGCACCTCGGGGCTCGCCGACTACTACGCCCTCGACGAGGAGGACGCGATCCGGCAGGCCCGCCGGATCGTGGCCCGCCTGAACCACCGCAAGGCGCTCCCGGACCCGCCGGAGGCCCAGGAGCCCCTGTACGACGCCGAGGACCTGCTCGGGATCGTGCCGGCCGACCTCAAGACCCCCTTCGATCCGCGCGAGGTGATCGCCCGCCTGGTCGACGGCTCCGACTTCGACGAGTTCAAGCCGCTGTACGGCACCAGCCTGGTCACGGGCTGGGCGAGCCTGCACGGCTACCCGATCGGCATCCTCGCCAACGCCCAGGGCGTGCTGTTCAGCGCCGAGTCGCAGAAGGCCGCCCAGTTCATCCAGCTCGCCAACCAGCGCGACATCCCGCTCCTGTTCCTGCACAACACCACCGGCTACATGGTCGGCAAGGAGTACGAGCAGGGCGGGATCATCAAGCACGGCTCGATGATGATCAACGCGGTGTCCAACTCGAAGGTCCCGCACCTGTCCGTCCTCATCGGCGCCTCCTACGGCGCCGGGCACTACGGCATGTGCGGGCGGGCCTACGACCCGCGCTTCCTCTTCGCCTGGCCCGGCGCCAAGTCCGCCGTCATGGGCCCGCAGCAGCTCGCGGGCGTGCTGTCGATCGTCGCCCGCGCCTCGGCCGCCGCGAAGGGGCAGCCGTACGACGACGAGGCCGACGCCGGGATGCGCGCCTTCGTGGAGCAGCAGATCGAATCGGAGTCCCTGCCGATGTTCCTGTCCGGGCGGCTGTACGACGACGGGGTCATCGACCCGCGCGACACCCGCACCATCCTCGGCCTGTGCCTGTCGGCCGTCCACAACGCCCCCGTCGAGGGCGCCCGTGGCGGCTTCGGCGTCTTCCGGATGTGAGCCCCCACATGACCACCGCACCCGACCCCACCGCACCCGCCACCACGGCCACCATGACCCCGTCGGCCGTCACCGCGTCCGTCCCCGCCGCGCCCAAGACGATCGGCTCGCTCCTCGTCGCCAACCGCGGGGAGATCGCGGTACGGATCTTCCGCACCGCGCGCGCCCTCGGCATCGACACCGTCGCCGTGTACGCCGACCCCGACGCCCGGGCCCTGCACGTCCGGGAGGCCGACGCGGCCGTGCGGCTGCCCGGGGCCGCCCCCGCCGAGACCTACCTGCGAGGCGAACTCCTCGTGAAGGCGGCCCTCGCCGCGGGCGCCGACGCCGTCCACCCCGGATACGGGTTCCTCTCCGAGAACGCCGGCTTCGCCCGGGCCGTGCGCGCCGCCGGGCTGCTCTGGATCGGCCCGCCGCCCGAGGCGATCGAGGCCATGGCCTCCAAGACCCGCGCCAAGGAGCTGATGCGCGCCGCCGGGGTCCCGCTCCTCGACCCCGTCGACCCGGCCGGGGCCACGGTCGCGGACCTCCCGCTGCTCCTCAAGGCCGCCGCGGGCGGCGGCGGCCGCGGCATGCGGGTGGTCCGCGAGCTGGGCGTCCTCAAGGACGAACTCGAGGCCGCCGCGGCCGAGGCCCGGTCCGCCTTCGGTGACGGCGAGGTCTTCGCGGAGCCCTACGTCGAGCGCGGCCGGCACGTGGAGGTGCAGATCCTCGCCGACGCCCACGGCACCGTATGGGCGCTCGGCACCCGGGACTGCTCCCTCCAGCGCCGCCACCAGAAGGTCATCGAGGAGGCCCCCGCCCCGGTCCTCCCCGAGAGCCTGCGCACGACCCTCCACGAAGCCGCCGTCGCCGCCGCCCGCGCGGTGTCCTACCAGGGCGCGGGCACCGTCGAATTCCTCGTCACCGCCGACGGCCGCCCGTACTTCCTGGAGATGAACACCCGCCTCCAGGTGGAACACCCCGTCACCGAAGCCGTCTTCGGCCTCGACCTCGTCGCGCTCCAGCTGCGCATCGCCGAGGGCGAGGCGCTGCCCCTGGATCCGCCGCGGGCCAAGGGCCACGCCGTCGAGGCCCGGCTGTACGCGGAGGACCCCGCCCGGGACTGGCGTCCGCAGGCGGGCGTCCTGCACACCCTGTCCGTGCCCGGGGACGGGATCCGGGTCGACACGGGCTTCACCGACGGCGACACCGTCGGCGTGCACTACGACCCGATGCTCGCCAAGGTCATCGCCCACGCCCCCACCCGCGCCGAAGCCGTCCGCGCGCTGGCCGGCGCGCTGGCCCGGGCCCGTATCCACGGCCTCACCACCAACCGGGACCTGCTCGTACGCTCCCTGCGGCACCCGGAGTTCACCGCCGCCCGCCTCGACACCGGGTTCTACGAGCGCCACCTGGACACCCTCATCGAAGCCGCCCCGGACGCGGCGCTCTCCGCCGTCGCCGCCGCCCTCGCCGAGGCCACCCCGGCACCCGGAGCGCCGCTCGCCGCCCGGCTCGGCGGCTGGCGCAACGTGCCGTCCCAGCCGCAGAGCCGGAACTACACCGCGGCCGGGACGGCGTACGAGGTCCGCTACCGACCGGCCCGCAGCGGGCCCCCGCAGCTCGTGGACCGGCCCGGCGTGCGCGTCGTGGCCGCCGGCCCGGAGTCGGTCACCCTCGAAGTCGACGGGATCCACCGGGTGTTCCACGTGAAACAAAAATCGAACAGCCCCGAGGTGTACGTCGATTCACCGCTCGGCGCGCACACCCTGACCCGGCTGCCCCGCTTCGCCGAACCCCAGGACCGCACCGAACCCGGCTCCCTGCTCGCCCCCATGCCCGGCACCGTCGTGCGGATCGCCGAGGGCCTCGCCACCGGCTCCGCCGTCACTGCCGGGCAGCCCCTGTTCTGGCTGGAGGCCATGAAGATGGAGCACCGCATCGTCTCGCCCTCCTCCGGCACGCTCACCGCGCTCCACGCCGTCCTCGGCCATCAGGTCGAATTCGGCGCCCTGCTCGCCGTCGTCCAGGAGGAACCGCCCGCATGAGCAACGTCGTTGTGCCCCCCTCTGTGACCGAATCCGAAGAACACCGGGCCCTGCGCGCGGCCGTCGCCGCCCTCGGGCAGCGCTACGGCCGCGACTACCTCGCCCGGGTGGCCCGCGAGGGCCGCCACCCCGACGAGCTGTGGGCCGACGCCGCCAAGCTCGGCTACCTCGGGGTCAACCTCCCCGAGGAGTACGGCGGCGGGGGCGGCGGCATCGCCGAGCTCTCCATCGTGCTCGAGGAACTCGGCGCCGCGGGCTGCCCGCTGCTGATGATGGTCGTCTCGCCCGCCATCTGCGGCACGGTCATCGCCCGCTTCGGCACCGACGCCCAGAAGAGCGCCTGGCTCCCCGGCCTCGCCGACGGCAGCCGCACCATGGCCTTCGGCATCACCGAGCCCGATGCCGGATCCAACTCGCACCGCATCACCACCACCGCCCGCCGCGACGGCGACGCGTGGGTGCTCACCGGCCGCAAAGTCTTCATCTCCGGTGTGGACATCGCCGACGCCACCCTGATCGTCGGCCGGACCGAGGACGCCCGGACCGGACGCCTCAAGCCCTGCCTGTTCATCGTCGACCGCGACACCCCCGGCTTCACCCGTTCGGTCATCGACATGGAGCTCCAGGCCGCCGAGAAGCAGTTCGAACTCGTCCTGGACGAGGTCCGGCTGCCCGCCGACGCCCTGGTCGGCGACGAGGACGCGGGCCTGCTCCAGCTCTTCGCCGGGCTCAACCCCGAACGCGTCATGACCGCCGCCTTCGCCATCGGCATGGGCCGCTACGCCCTGGCCAAGGCCGTCGACTACGCCAAGACCCGGCAGGTGTGGAAGGAGCCCATCGGCGCCCACCAGGCCATCGCCCACCCGCTGGCAGCCGCCCACATCGACCTCGAACTGGCCCGCCTGATGATGCAGAGGGCCGCCCACCTCTACGACGCCGGGGACGACATGGGCGCGGGAGAAGCGGCCAACATGGCCAAGTACGCTGCCGCCGAGGCCTGCGTCAAGGCGGTGGACCAGTCCGTCCACACCCTGGGCGGCAACGGCCTCACCCGCGCATACGGACTCGCCGCCCTCATCACCGCCTCCCGGGTGGCCCGTATCGCACCCGTCAGCCGCGAGATGATCCTCAACTTCGTCTCGCACCAGACCCTGGGCCTGCCCAAGTCCTACTAGACACGCCCCACTGGAACGGAAAGGGCCGGAGGAACGGACATGACCCCGATCGTCGGATCCGCGCACACCCGCGGCATCACCACCCTCACGCTCGACTCGCCGGACAACCGCAACGCGCTCTCCGCGGAGCTCGTCGGCGAGCTGCGCGCGGCCCTCGCCGCGGCGGGCGCGGACCCGGCGGTCCGGGCACTGGTCCTCACCCACACCGGCGGCACCTTCTGCTCCGGTGCCGATCTGAAGAACCCCTTCGCACCCGAGGACTTCCTGGCCCTGCTGCGGGAGCTGGCCGAGCTGCCCAAGCCGGTCGTGGCCCGCGTCACCGGCCACGTCCGGGCCGGGGGCCTGGGGCTGCTCGGGGCCTGCGACATCGCCGCCGCCGGGCCCCGGTCCTCGTACGCCTTCACCGAGAGCCACCTGGGCCTGGCCCCCGCGGTGATCTCGATCCCGCTGCTGCCCCGGCTCGACCCCCGGGCCGCGGCCCGGTACTTCCTCACCGCCGAGCGCTTCGGACCGGCCGAGGCGGCCGGGATGGGCCTGCTCACCCTGCACGCCGACGATGTCGACCAGGCCCTCGAACCGGTCCTGGGGGGGCTGCGCAAAGCCTCCCCGCAAGGCCTCGCCGCGTCGAAGGCCCTGGTCACCGCCCCGGTACGGGCGGCACTGGAGCGGGACGGGGAGCGCCTGACCGCGCTGTCCGCGTCCCTCTTCGCCTCGGCCGAGGGCCGCGAGGGCATCACCGCCCTCTTCGAGCGCCGGGACCCGTCATGGGTGTGGTGACCGGTCCCAAGCAGGCCCGCAGCCGGGTCACCCGTCGGCATCTCCTGGAGGCGGCCGTCTCCTGTCTGGCGGAACACGGCTGGGCGGGGTCCACCGTCGCGGTCGTCGCCGAGCGCGCCGGGGTCTCCCGGGGCGCGGCCCAGCACCACTTCCCCACCCGCGAGGCCCTGTTCACCGCCGCGGTCCAGTACGTCGCCGAGGAGCGCTCCACCGCCCTGCGCGAGCTGTTCCACACCGCCCCGGCGCCCCGCGCCGAGGTGGTCCACGCCGTGGTGGACCTGTACACGGGCGCCCTCTTCCGGGCCGCGCTCCAGCTGTGGGTGGCCGCCTCCAACGAGGAGCAGCTGCGGCCCCCGGTCACCGAGCTGGAGGCCCGGGTCGGGCGCGAGACCCACCGCATCGCCGTGGAACTCCTGGGCGCGGACGAGTCCGTGCCCGGGGTGCGGGAGACCGTACAGGGCTTCCTGGACATGGCGCGCGGGCTGGGCCTGGCGAACGTCCTCACCGACGACACCGCCCGCCGGGCCCGGGTGGTCACCCAGTGGGCGGCCATCCTGGACACCGCCCTGGGTCCGCCCCGGGACTGATCCGGGGCGGACCGTCGCCGGGGCCGCGGGTGCGGGGCCCCGGCGGGGCCCCACCGACCCCACCGACTACCGGGCGATGTCGGCGTACCCCTCGACGGCCTGCGGCTCCCGGGTGCCCGGGCCGACGTAGCGCGCCGAGGGACGGACCAGGCGGCCCGTGCGCTTCTGCTCCAGGATGTGCGCCGACCAGCCGGCGGTGCGGGCGCAGGTGAACATCGAGGTGAACATGTGCGCCGGGACCTCCGCGAAGTCCAGCATGATCGCCGCCCAGAACTCCACGTTGGTCGCGAGCACCCGGTCGGGGCGCCGCGCGTGCAGCTCCTCCAGCGCGGCCTTCTCCAGCGCCGCCGCCACCTCGTAGCGCGGCGCGTCCAGCTCCTTGGCCGTACGGCGCAGCACGCGGGCGCGCGGGTCCTCGGCGCGGTAGACGCGGTGCCCGAAGCCCATCAGCCGCTCGCCCTTGTCCAGGGCCTTCTTCACGTACGCCACCGCGTCGCCGCTGCGCTCGATCTCCTCGATCATGCCCAGCACCCGGGAGGGCGCGCCGCCGTGCAGCGGCCCGGACATGGCGCCGACGGCGCCCGACAGCGCCGCCGCGACGTCGGCGCCGGTGGAAGCGATGACCCGGGCGGTGAAGGTGGAGGCGTTCATGCCGTGCTCGGCGGCCGAGGTCCAGTAGGCGTCGACGGCCTTGACGTGCTTGGGGTCGGGCTCGCCCCGCCAGCGGATCATGAAGCGCTCGACGACGGAGTCGGCCTTGTCGATCTCGCTCTGCGGGACCATGGGCAGGCCCTGGCCGCGGGCGGACTGGGCGACGTACGACAGCGCCATGACGGCCGCGCGCGCGAGGTCGTCACGGGCGGTCGCCTCGTCGATGTCCAGTAGCGGTTTCAGGCCCCACACGGGGGCCAGCATCGCGAGCGCGGACTGCACGTCGACCCGGATGTCCCCGGAGTGCACCGGGATCGGGAAGGGCTCGGCGGCGGGCAGCCCGGGGTTGAAAGCACCGTCGACCAGCAGTCCCCAGACGTTCCCGAAGGACACGTGACCGACCAGGTCTTCGATGTCGACGCCCCGGTAGCGGAGCGATCCGCCTTCCTTGTCGGGCTCGGCGATCTCGGTCTCGAACGCGACGACCCCTTCGAGCCCGGGTACGAAGTCGGACATCAGGCGGCTCCTCAGATAGATGCGAACACGCGCGGCTCCCGGCGTGATTCGCGGTCCGGCGCGGTCATCCCCGTTGATGCCCGGCAGGGCCGATGGTCACCCTCATGGGAACCAGCGGACCGGCCCCAAGATTTTGTCCGCTCTGGATGGCCTGCGGAAGCGTGACATACGGCACACCCCCGGAAGTCGTCCTGCGGCAGGATGGCGGGGTGACAGACAAGGATCTTGACCCCGCCCTCATGCGGATGCAGTACCGCTCGGAGATCCTCGACGAGGACGGCCTCGCCGCGGACCCCATGGAGCAGTTCGCGCGGTGGTTCCGCGATGCCGCCGACGCGCACGTCTTCGAGCCCAACGCGATGGTCGTCTCGACCGCCACCCCCGACGGGCGGCCCAGCTCCCGCACGGTGCTGCTCAAGCAGTTCGACGGGCGCGGCTTCGTCTTCTTCACCAACTACGGCTCGCGCAAGGGCGCGGAGCTGGCCGCGAACCCGTACGCGAGCCTGCTCTTCCCGTGGCACCCGGTCGCCCGGCAGGTGCTGGTCACCGGCAGCGCGGTGCGGATCGGCCGGGACGAGACCGCCGCGTACTTCCGGTCGCGGCCGCACGGCTCGCAGCTGGGGGCGTGGGCGAGCGACCAGTCCCAGGTGATCGCCTCGCGCGCCGAGCTGGACCGCAGGTACGCCGAGCTGGCGCAGCGGTACCCCGAGGGGGAGCAGGTGCCGGTGCCGCCGGAGTGGGGCGGCGTGCGGGTGGTGCCGCAGGAGGTGGAGTTCTGGCAGGGCCACGAGAACCGCCTGCACGACCGGCTGAAGTACGTCCGCGACGGCGAGAAGTGGCGCGTGGAGCGGCTCTGCCCGTAGGGCGGCCGTGACCGTGGGCCGGCGCCCGCGCGGGCGGCGCCGGGAGCGAGCGGCGCCGGGAGCGGACCACGCCGGGAGCGGACCGCGCCGGAAAACAGACGACCCGCGGGCTCGGGTTTCTCTCCTGCAGTGAGAGAAGCCGGCCGGACGTACCGGCGAGCCCGCGGGTCGGGTGACTGCTTGGGATTGGCGCTCGGCGATCCCGCCGGGCACCGCACTGGGTGCGTGCGACGACGGGCGCTTAGCCCGCAGTCACCTCACGCGTCCGGATTTCATACATTTCCGGGATCACCTCCTTTCAGTGTGCGACCACTGTAAGCAGCCCTACGCCCTTCGCTCAATCGAATTTCGGGGGCGAATCCACAGCTGTATCCATCGGCCCGTTGGAGCATCCGAAGAAGCCGGTGGGAAACGTCGAAGCGGCTGGTCAGAGTGGTGACGCGAGGCTGTCCGCCCGCCCGCACCGCGATGCGCCCCACCCAGAGGAACCCGGCCGGGTGCGGTTGCCGTGCCGCGGAGCCCGGTGCCGGAGGTTCGCCGAGCGGCGTCGGCGACGGTAACCCGCGCGCCGCATCATGCCGCGGTGAATCTGTTCTCCCCTGTGCCGCAGCTCGATCGTGATAAGGCCGCGGCGTGTGAGGGCTGTGCTGTCCGCGCCCGTCCAGGTGTGCATGGATTTCGCCGAACAGGGTGTGGGCTGCGTCACGTTCCAGTTCAATGATCTGACGTGCCGCACACGCGAACACCTGCAGGGGGTCCCAGGTGAGTGCTTTCGGACGTAGTGAGACCACCGATGATCTGCTCGCCGCACTCCTGGACGGGATGGACGCGGCACTCTGCGCGTTCGATGCCGACGGCGTGATCACCCACTGGAACCGCGAGGCCGAGCGGATCCTGGGCTGGTCGGCCGCCGAGGCCGTCGGGCGGCGGGGGTTCGCGGGGTGGGCGGCGCGGGCCGCCGACGCGCAGGACGTCGAGGCCAGACTCATGGCCGCGCAGGACGTGCCGGGCCGCCAGGTGCACGAGTTCGCCCTGCTCACCAAGGACGGCGGGCGGGTGCTCGTACGGACCCAGTCGGCCGGGGTGCCGGGCGCGGACGGAAAACCGGCCGGGGTGTACTGCGCGTTCAGCGAGGTGCACGCGCAGATCGACCTGGAGCGGTCCATCGCGCTCAGCGAGGCGCTGATGGACGACGCCTCGTGGGGGGTCGTCCTGGTCGATGTGGATCTGCGGCCCGCCGTGGTCAACGCGCAGGCGGCCACCGCCTTCGGATCGGGGCGCACCACGCTGCTGGGGCGGCCGCTCGGGGAGCTGCTCGCGCAGGGCGTGGAGGAGCTGGAGGGCGCCCTGCAGCACGTCCTGGCCGAGGGGCCGCCGCCGGGGCCGGTGGAGCTGTGGGTCTCGGTCCGCACGGCCACGGGAGTACGCCGCCGCTGCTGGCGCAGCGGCTTCCTGCGGCTGGCCTCGCCGCTGGCGGAGGAGCCGGTGCCGCTGGGGGTCGGCTGGCTGTTCCAGGACATCACCGAGGCCCGGCAGGCGGAACTGGACACCGCGCAGCTGCGGTTCCGCTCCCAGCAGCTGCACCGGGCGGGCCGGGCGGCGGGGGAGTGCGAGGAGCCGGCGGAGGCGGCGGCGGTCCGGCTGGAATTCGCGCTGGCCGGCTTCGCGGACCACGCGCTGATCGACGTACTGGCCGCGGACGGGGCACGCCTGGTCCGCTCGCCCGTGTCCCCCTCCGGGGCGGTGCCCGCCGCGGGCCCGCTGCTGCCGGGGCCGGGGGCGATCCCGGTCCGCTACGAGCCCGGCCACCCGGCGCTCCAGGCACTGGACCGGATCGGCTCGGTCCGGGCCAGCGCCCCGGGAGGCCCGGCGGCCGAGGGCTGGGTGCGGTCCCGTCAGTGGCCGCAGGGCGCGGCGCACGCGCTGTGCGTGGTCCTGCGCAGCCGCGGCCGGAGCCTGGGCGTCCTCACCTTCCTGCGGGGTACGTCCCGCCCCCCGTTCGACCGCACGGACGCCGCGTACGCGGAGGAGGTCGCCTCCCGGGTGGCCACGGACCTGGCCCTGTCCCGCATGACGGCGTAGGGGGAGGATCCGAAGGGGACGGCCCGGTGGCGGGGTGATGCCTAGTGGCGGAAGAAGATGCGGTCGCCGTACTCCTTCATCACGCGGCCGTTCCACTCGTGGCCGCCGTCGACGTTGCCCGAGCGCAGCAGCGGCGGCTCGACGCCCCGCGCGACGAGGTCACCGGCCGCCGCGGCCATGACGGCCTGCATGATCGCGCTGGTCACCACGGTGGACGCCGGGGCGAACGGCGCGTCGATCCCCGCCAGGCTCAGCTCCGCGTCGCCGACCGCGATCTTGCTGTCCAGGACGATGTCGCAGTGGTCCTTGAGGAAGGTGCCGGAGACGTGCCGCGAACGGGTCTCCGTCGCGTACGCCACCGAGGTCACGCCGATCACCTTGAGGCCGATGGCCCGTGCGTTCATCGCCATCTCGACGGGCAGCGCGTTGCGCCCGGAGAGCGAGATGATCACGAGTACGTCGCCGTCGGCGGCCGGGCTGCTGTCCAGGACCGCACCGGCCAGCCCGTCCACCCGCTCCAGCGCGCTGCCGAGCGTCGCGGGCATGACGTCGATCCCGGCGGTGCCGGGGACGGCGAGGAAGTTCATCAGGGCGAGCCCGCCGGCCCGGTAGACCACGTCCTGCGCGGGGAGCGAGGAGTGCCCGGCGCCGAAGGCGAAGAGCCGGTTCCCGGCCGCCACCGCGTCCGCGATCACGGCGCCGGCCTCGGCGATGCCCGCGGACTCCTCGTCCCGCACCCGCTCCAGGAGACCGATCGCGGCGTCGAAGAACTGACCGGCCAGCTTGCTCTCGCTCATGCGCTGAGGGGCCCTTCCAGAGGTGGGGTGCGTCCGTGTCCGCCGCTCACCGTGCGGTCTGGACCAAGGGCGTGTCAATACCGGCGTCAATCCGGGGACGAAGGCCCCGAGCGGGTCCGGGACGGGCCATGACCTCCGGCACGGGACGGTTGTCGGCCTGATGCGTCAGAATTGGGTGCAGGGCCAGCGCACGATATCCCGAGGGGCACGAATGTCCGGACTGATCGACACCACGGAGATGTATCTCCGCACCATCCTCGAGCTGGAAGAGGAAGGCGTGGTCCCCATGCGCGCCCGGATCGCCGAGCGGCTCGATCAGAGCGGCCCGACGGTCAGCCAGACGGTGGCACGCATGGAGCGCGACGGCCTGGTGGCCGTCGCCAGCGACCGGCACCTGGAGCTGACGGAGGAGGGGCGGCGGCTGGCCACGCGCGTGATGCGCAAGCACCGGCTGGCCGAGTGTCTCCTCGTCGACGTCATCGGTCTCGAGTGGGAGCAGGTGCACGCCGAGGCCTGTCGCTGGGAGCACGTGATGAGCGAAGCGGTGGAGCGGCGGGTGCTGGAGCTGCTGCGTCACCCGACCGAGTCGCCGTACGGGAACCCGATCCCGGGGCTGGAGGAGCTGGGCGAGAAGGCCGAGGCGGATCCGTTCCTCGACGACAGCATGGTGAGTCTGGCGGAGCTGGACCCGGGCGCCGAGGGCAAGACCGTGGTCGTGCGCCGGATCGGTGAGCCGATCCAGACGGACGCCCAGCTCATGTACACGCTGCGGCGGGCGGGCGTGCAGCCCGGCTCGGTCGTCAGCGTGACGGAGTCCCCGGGCGGAGTGCTGGTCGGCAGTGGCGGCGAGGCGGCCGAGCTGGACTCGGACGTCGCCTCGCACGTGTTCGTGGCCAAGCGGTGAGCATCCGTACCGCCCGCGTGGGGTAGATGTTTTCTCCGGTGTGGACGGTCCCGGCGCCTCGCGGCGCCGGGACCGGTCCTCCCCTATTGACCTGGAGCCCCGAGCTCTCAAGGTCATCCCCTTCGGACCGTCTTCCCCGAGCGGCCCGCCTCCCGTTGAAAATCTCCCCTCGGCAGCGGCGGCCAATCCTTGAGCAAGGTCATTCGAAAGAGTGGTGTTGCCGTCGAGAAGGCTGTTTTCGAATGCGGGTTCGATAGTCTTGCGGGGAGCGAAGGGGGTGCATCTGCGGTGGTACAGCGCTTCGATGTAACAGGGTCCGACGGCGTACGCCTGGCCGCGTGGGAGTTCCGGGAACCCACCTCCCCAGGTGCCCCGGCCGAAGGCTCCCGTCTTGGGTCCGGGCCCGGATCCGGTCCCGGCGTGCTCTTACTCCACGGGCTGATGGGCCGCGCCTTCCACTGGGCCGGAACCGCCCGCTGGCTCGCCGAGCGGCGCCGCGTCGTCGCCCTGGACCAGCGCGGCCATGGACAGAGCGAGCGCCTGGCCAACGGGCCGGGTCTCCCCACCGCCTTCGCCCGCGAAGCCTTCGTGGCCGACGCCGAAGCCGTGGTCGAGCAGCTCGGCCTGGCCCCCGTCACCCTGATCGGCCACTCCATGGGCGCCCTCACCGCCTGGCAGCTGGCCGCCCGCCGCCCCGACCTCGTCGAGGCCCTGGTCATCTGTGACATGCGGGCCTCCGCGCTCGGTGCCGCCTCGCAGCGGGAGTGGGAGGAGTGGTTCCGCCGCTGGCCGCTGCCGTTCCCCACGCAGGACGCCGCGCGGCGCTGGTTCGGCGAGGACGACCCGCGGGTGGAGCGGCCCGACCCCGGGCGCGGGGCCTTCTTCGCCGAGGTGATGCACCAGGCGCAGGACGGATGGCGCCCCCTCTTCTCCCGTCGGCAGATGCTCACCGCCCGCGAGACGTGGGTGCACGACGCGCACTGGGAGGAGCTGGCGCAGGTACGGTGCCCGACGCTGGTGGTGCGCGGGCTGGACGGCGAGCTGGGCCGGGCCGAGGCACAGGAGATGGTGCGGGTGCTTCCGGCGGGCCAGTACGCGGAGATCCCCGACGCCGGCCACTACCTCCACTACGACCAGCCCGACGCCTGGCGCGCCGCCCTGGAACCCTTCCTGGACACCCTGAAGGCCACCCACCCCTGACCGCCCCCGACGGCGACGGCCCGGCTTCCCAGCCGCCCGGCTCCCGGAGCAGGGCGGCCGGGGGCAGGGGGCGTGCGGCACGCGCGCGCCCCCTGACCGCCTACGGCGCGGGGCTCTCCGCCGACCAGAAGTCGTCGTGGACATCCGGTCGCTGGGGGTACGGGCCGGTGCGCACCGGTGTGTTGGGCTTGGCCGTGGGGTCCTGGACGGGTGAGTCCGCGAAGCAGGGGGTGGTGATGTCGAAGAAGAACTGCCCCGTGGATCCGACCATGGCGGAGAGGCGATAGTTCTCGGGCGTGGCGGCATAGACGGCAGGTGTCTCTCTACCGGGCCTGACCTTGGTGATGGTGTAACCGCGCCCCTTCCATTCGCGCTCGATCACTCCGATCAGAGCGCCGCGCCGCGCTTCCGACACGATCGTCAGCACGGTGATCGAACGGCGCGCCGAGGCGCTCCCCGCAGGGCTCCCGGCGCCTTCACAGCGTGAGTTGCCGGAAGGCCCGTGATTCCAGCTGAGTCCGGGTTGCACCGCGGCGAGTGTCTCCTGGAGGATCATGTCGCCACGCTCGACGCCCTGTCGTAGATCCATGTCCGGCCGAGGCCCTTTCGTCGAGTCCTTCGCACCGGATCCGGGCAGCGCGCACCCTGTGAGGACGCCCAGGAGAAGTGCGACGGCTGCCATGCGCTGATGTCTCATCGTGGGTCCTGAGTGGTGAGCCCGCTGGTGTCACCGGCCACGATGCGGGCGATGTTCTCCGCGGAGACCGGATCCACCTGGGGATCGAAGTAGTTGGAGTGAGCGGGTGCCGGGTCTTCGAGGCTGTGAAAGGCGGGGGGCCCGGCCGCCACCTCGAAGCGCCGGGCTCCGAAGGACCGGTCGGCGGGGTCGGTACCGAAGTAGCCTTCACTCGTGCCGGTCGCTATCGTGCCGGCCAGGAAGCCGGTGGCACCGCCGAGCAGGGGGCCGGTCGGACCACCGGATATGCCATTGATGACTCCCCTGAGCATGCCGTTGGCTTCGGCCTTGTTCGGCAGTTGAGTGACCGGGTCATTGTCCGCCGCTCCGACCCACACATGCTCCCTTCCGACCCCGAGTTGGTCGGCCGTGTGCGCACCCGTACCAGGGCTACCGATCAGAACGATGTCATCGGCGCCCGGAATGCCGCCAGGCGCCTGTGCGGCTTGGCCCACCATAAGGGACCCATATGAATGGCCGATAGCGGTGACGTGCGGGTCGGAGTTGTGGTTCGTGGCGCTGATCCCGGCCATGAACTGGTTGTAGGACGTAGCGCCGGTACGGGCTTTGCCATCGCCCATGACCTCGAAATTCTCAACGAATTTGTCAGCAGGCGCCTGCGGTGCGTCGTAGCCGAGCCACACCATGGATGCCGTGGAGGGATCGAATCTGCTGGCGAGGATTCCAGTACTTCGAGCCCGCTCGATGTCGTTGCGGGCGAACGAACCGTCGAGCGCCGTCCCCAACCCGGGGACGTACGCCGAGACGTTCTTCGAGGTGTCCGGGTTACCGAAGGAGACGATGGCCCGGCCATTGTTCTGGTCGCTGATGCCCAGGAGGTACATCGGCGGGTCCATCGGCCTTTGATTCCACAGCTGGTCGTTGATCGAACGCAGGCCCTCCAGCTGATTCCGGGACTTTTCGTCACCCTGCTCCGACAGCTTCCCGATCAGCATCTCCAGGTTGTCCCGGTTGGCGCGGTCCCGTGTCTCCGCCGGGATGCCGTCCAGGTTGCCGATCACGTCCGGGTACACCGCCAGATACTCGGCCCGCTGGTCGTCCGTCAGGCCCTGCCACCATGAGTGCCGGTCCGCCGGGCTCCGGTCGAGCGGGATCGTGTCGTGGAGGTAATGTCCGGCCTCCTTGCGTACGAGGTCCGCGTCGGCCGTCGCGTCCGCCCAGGTGGCGTCGGTTACCTCGAGGCCATCCGCGGCCACCAGCCGGTTCAAGGCCTGGGTGAAGCGCGAGTCCACCTCCTGCGCGGCGAGCAGGGCCGTGTGGATCCGGCTGGCGATCTCCTGGGCCACCGCGTGGTTCGGGTTGGCGCTCGCGCCCATCGGGGGCTGGGCCTGCGGGTGCATGGGCAGCTCACGGAGAAACAGCCGTCGGTCGACTCCCCGCACCGAACTGCCGGGAACCGGCTGCTTGGTCAGGAGACTCTCGCCCGCAGGGGGGTACTCCACCGAACCGTCCGCGTGCAGGGTGAAGCCGTGGTTCGTGGCGTCGTCCAGGGCAGCCTTCAAACGTGTCTGCTGCGTGGAGAGTTCCTGGGCAAGGGCGCCCAGGGTGGTGCGGACGAGACCGCACTCGGTGTGGATGTAGTCGAAGTTCCGGTCCAGGCGCCGCAGCCGCTCGTGTGCGGCGGTCGCGGACTCGCCCTTCTGCGTCTCCAGGGACTTCAGCATCTCCATGCTGATCCTGGTCCTTGCCGCATTCGCCCGGTTGCTTGCTTCCGCCCAGCCCGTGGCGGCCTCCGTGAACTCGCTCGTCTTCAGGTCACGCAACTGCTGCCAGGTCATGCTCATTTCGTCGGCCCCGGTCGTACCGCGAGACGGGAGAACGCGAGCCGGCCCTGTTCGTCCACTTCTCCCAGGTCCTTGGCCACCTTGAGCAGCATCGGATCCAGCGCACCACACTCGTCGCGGACCGCCGTCAGTCGCTTCTCCCACGAAGCCTGTACGGCCACCAGGGCGCCCGCGGATGCGAGGCCGGCGGTTCCCGACGCCAAGCCCTCGTGGGCGAGAGACATCCGGCTCAGTGCGCTGCCCGTGCTGGTGCGCAGCTCGCCCGCCGCTGATGCCGCCGTGCTCCACGGCCCCGCCGCGTGAACCAGATCGCCGCTCTCCCCCGCCCCTGGCCCCGCGGCCGACGCGAGGCGGAGGCCCTGCGGCGTGTCGAATAGTTCCTGCCACCGTTCTGAGTAGGCACCCGTGCCCATGGTCCAGCCCTCCCAGCCCTGTGCCCTCCCCGGCACCGTCCTCGAACGACATCAGGTGACTGGTTGCGAGCGCAAGGCAAGATTGCGAGTCTGGCGAAAACGGTCCTATCGGCCATAACAAAGGATGCGGGGATGCGCTAGGGGGCAGGTACTCATATGCGAATTCGCATATGAGTACCTGCCCCACGCGGCGGGGTCATTCCGTTGTGGGGAGCCAGCCGCGTTGGACGGCGCGGGCGCCGAATTCGAAGCGGCTTGCGGCGCCCAGGCGTTCCATCAGGCTGTTGGCCAGGCGGCGGGCCGTGCGGGGGGAGACCGCCAGGCGTTTGGCGATGGCCTCGTCGGTCAGGCCCTGGGCCAACAGCCGGATCACCGTGGCCTCCTGGGCGTTGAGACCGGCCTCGTCGCGTTCCTCGGAGGTGCCCAGTGGCCGGGCGCCGGTCCAGAGGTTCTCGAAGAGCGCGCACAGGGCCATCAGGGTGCCCTGGCCGGTGAGGACCACCGCGCCCGCGGAGCTGTCGTCACTGCTGACCGGGATGACCGCGGTGGTCCGGTCGAAGATCATCAGCCGGGTCGGGAGGTCCGGCGCGGTGCGCACCTCGCCCCCCAGTTCGCCCAGCCACGCCGCATAGGCCACGGTGGGCTGGCTGTTGCGCACGCTGTCCTGGAACAGGGAGCGCATGCGGACCCCGCGCCCCAGCAGCGCCAGGTCGCTCGGCTTCGAGGCCTCCAGGGTCTCCGGCCGGTGTCCCCCGCCGGGGGCGAAGGTCATCAGCTCGGTCCGGACGCCGTGCGCCAGGCCGGTGATCCTGGTCCGGATCTCGTCCAGGCCGACCAGCTGCTCCACCCCGGGGCTCGCCACGGCCGGGCTCAGGTCGGCGAATTCCGCGATGAGCTGGGCCGCGGCGGCGCGCGAGGCCTCGATGCGCAGCTGCTGCGCCGCCAGTTCCGCTTGCTGACGGGCCATGAGCAGTTCCATGCCGACCTCGGGCGAGACGGCGCGCAGCTCGCCCTCATGCTCGAAGGAGGGCCGGATCAGGGCGAGTTCGCTGAGCAGGTCCAGACTCGCGCGGACCTCGGCCTCGGGCATGCCGAGGTGTTCGTTGAGCGCGCGCACCCCGGAACGCGGGTGCGCGAGCATCGTGCGGTAGACGGCTTCCGCCGTCGCGTTCAGGCCAAGCGTTGCCAGCACAGCGTTGTCCCCCCGGATGCGCCTTTGTGAGCTCGAACGAATCGAAGCGTGATGATCATTTCATGCCGCGAAACGATAGAACAGCTTTTTGTGGCCCGATCCGGCCAAGGCCCGAACCGTCCATGTTGCAGGGGGTTTTGCTGGGGCCAAATGTCCGGAACGGTGAGGTCATGTACCTGATTCACGCCTCCCTGCGAGCCCCGGCCTCCGGCACCCCGCTGCCCCCGCACGCGGGTGAACTCGTACGCACCTTCGCGGACTCCGAGGTTCCGGTCGAGCACGTCTCCACGCACCCGCACGCCCTGCCGGGCCCCGTCCTCGGCGTCTACCTCCTCGCGGACAGCCTGGAGCAGGCGGAGCGCCGTACGGAGACGCTCTGCCGCCGCGCCTTCGAGAAGGTGCCCGCGCTGCGCGGATGGACGGTCGGCCGGGTCGGCGTCCCGATGGTCACCGCGTACTACGAGGGCCTCCTGCTGGCCGGTTCCGGACCCGCTGGACGGAACGGTCCAGGTCCGGTTCCGTCCAGCTGAATGCCCTTCCAACTGCCTTGAGCTGCGACGAAGCTAGTACTCGCCAGCAGGGAGAACCGCCCGGCAGGCACCACCGGTCGAAGCGCCACCGCGGGACGCCAGACCGGATCAATGACCTGTACCAGCGCCGGCCCGGCCGGCTCCAGCAGCTCCAGCAGCTCCAGCAAAGGACCACTTCCATGCTTCGCACCCGTCTCGCCCAGGCCGCCGCGGTCGCTTCCCTCGCCTTTGCCCTCGCCGCCGTCGCCCCGGCCCTCGCCGCCCACACCGGCCCCACCACCGCCGACTCCCACGTCACCGCCACCACCGCCTGGGAGACCGCCCCGGTCGGCAAGAACACCACCGCCTGGGAGTAGCCGGTCCCGTCGCCCGGCCCCGCCGCGACGACCCGCTCCCACCCGCAGCACCGCACCACCGCGCCACCGCGCCACCGCGCCACCGCGCCCCCGCAAAACCGCAGAACCGCACCACGCACCGCACCACCCCGCGCCGCGTCCGCCGGCCCGACAGCTGCTCCTGCAGGGCAGCCGTCCTCCGCCACGCCGCGCGCCCCCATTCTTCCGGCCTCGATCAGGCCCGCCTGCGCACCCGCAGCGCACCCACACGTACCTTTCACGCCACCAGGAGCTTCGCCATGTCCCGCAACAGCACCCTCAAGACCGTCTCCATCCGCCTCGCCTCCGCCTCGGCCCTCGCCGTCACGGTGCTCACCACGGTGACGGCCGGCCCGGCCAGTGCCTCGACGCTCACCGACGGCATCTCGGCGACCGCCCAGGCCGAGAACGGCAACAGCTACTGCGCCCACGGCGGTTACGTCGGCGGGCCCAACCAGTCGAGCAGCTGCGACGGCGGAACCGTACGGACCCACGCCTGGTGTGCCGACTTCGCCGGCTGGGTCTGGGCCCGCAACGGGGTCACGGGCCTCGCCACCCTGGACGACCGGGCGGCCAGCTTCTGGGACTACGGCGTCAAGTACGGCACCCTCTCCGACACTCCGCACGTCGGCGACGCGGTTGTCTACAACCACAGCGGCAGCTACGCCGACCATGTGGCCATCGTCACCGGGATCTCGGGCAACACGGTGACGATCACCGGTGGCAACCAGGGCGGCGGCGCGGGCCGCGTCTCCACGAACCCCACGACCAAGTGGAGCGTCGGTTCGTCTCCTTGGGGCCAGAAGATCAGCGGCTACATCTCGCCCGCCGGTACCTCGACGCCCACCTACCCCAACCCCTCCTCCCTGCCCTCCGGCACGCTGGTGAAGTCGCCGAGCGGCGCCCAGGTGAAGGTGATGATCGCCGGCGCCGGCATCCCGGTGGCGGGTTCGGACGTCACCCCGGACAAGTACGACCTGAGCAAGATCGTGCTCGTGGACGACACGGCCTTCCGCGCCCTGCCCAGCTCGCCCGGTGCCGGCACCGTGGTCCACGACCAGGCGGGCGGCGCCGAGCGGTACGTGATCATCGACGGCACCGCGCTGCAGATCGGCGCCGCGGACTGGACCGCAGCCGGGTACAACACCCGCCCGGACATGGGCGTTCCGAGCGCCTGGCTCAAGGACGCCAGCCAGCGCAACGTATCGACCGGGCTCGTCGTCATGGACCAGACCGGCAAGGACCCGTCCCGCTACGTCATGGTGAACGGCGCGGCGCTGCACATCTCGGGCTCCGAATGGACCGCGGACGAGTACAACCAGCAGACCCTGATGGGCGTTCCGGGCGAGTGGCTGAAGGGCGCCGTCGCCAAGGCCGTCCCGAGCGGCACCGTGATGATGGACCAGTCGGGCACCGACCCGTCCCGCTACGTCATGCTCAACGGCGCGGCGGTGCACATCTCGGCCGCCGAGTGGACCGGCCTCGGGTACGACCAGCAGTCCCTGATGGGTGTTCCGGGTGAGTGGCTCGCCGCCTCGGTGGCCCACCAGGTGGCGAACGGCACGATCCTCAAGGACGCTTCCGGCGCCAACTCCACGGTCTACGTGACGGCGGGCGGGGTCGCGGTCCCGCTGACCTACGCCGACTTCACCGGCTTCGGCTACGACAAGCGCGACCTGCTGGGCGCCCCGGGCACCTGGCTGAACTCGGCCGCCGCGAAGGCGGCCCCGGCCGACGGCACGATGCTCCTGTCGCCCGACAGCAACACCGTCTGGCAGGTCGTGGGCGGCAAGAAGCGGGCGATGGCGGGCAGTGAGTTCGGCGCCGGCAAGCTCAGCTTCGACGACGTGGTGAGCGTCCCGACCGCCTTCACGGCGAAGTTCCCCGTCGTCACGGGCTGAGCACCGCACCTGAGCCCAGCACCTGCGCCCCCCCCCGAGCCGCCCGGCCCCACCGGCCGGGCGGCCCGGACCCGGCCCGGCCCGGACCCTTCGCCCCGGCCCGGACCCTTCGCCCCGCCCCCGCCCCGCAGCAGCAGCAGCCGCCCCCGCCCCCGCCGCGCCCAGAAACGTACGAGGAACCCGCCATGCGCTCCGCCGCCCGCAAGCTCGCCGCCCGCAAGCTCTCCGCCCGCACCGTCACCGCCGCCGCCCTGCTCGCGGTCGCCGCCCCGCTCCTCGGGAGTGCCAACGCCTCCGCCGCCGCCATATCCACCTGGGACAAGGTCGCCCAGTGCGAGGCCACCGGCAACTGGGCCATCAACACCGGCAACGGTTACTACGGCGGTCTCCAGATCTCGATGTCGACCTGGCGGGCCTACGGCGGCACGCAGTACGCGGCCCGCCCCGACCAGGCGACGAAGCAGCAGCAGATCCTCACCGGCGAGAAGATCCTGGCCGGTCAGGGCCAGGGCGCCTGGCCCTCCTGCGGCCCCGCCGCCGGACTGGGCGCCGACCACCGGGACCCGTACCCGACGGCCCCCAGCTACCCCAACCCCTCCTCCCTGCCCTCCGGCACGCTGGTGAAGTCACCGAACGGCCCGCAGGTGAAGGTGATGATCGCCGGTGCCGGCATCCCGGTGGCGGGCTCGGACGTCACCCCGGACCACTACGACCTGAGCAAGATCGTGCTCGTGGACGACTCCGCGTTCAACGGCCTGCCGGGCGCCCCGGGCGCCGGCACGGTGGTGCACGACCAAGCGGGCGGCGCCGGCCGGTACGTGATCATCGACGGTGCCGCGCTGCAGATCGGCGCCGCGGACTGGACGGCCGACGGCTACAACACCCGCCCCGACATGGGCGTTCCGACGGCCTGGCTGCAGGGCGCGGCCCAGCGCACCGTCTCGAACGGCCGCGTCGTGATGGACCAGACCGGCACCGACCCGTCCCGCTACGTCATGGTGAACGGCTCGGCCCTGCACATCTCGGCCGCCGAGTGGACGGCCAACGGCTACGACAGCCGCTCCCTGATGGGTGTTCCGACCAGCTGGCTGGCGGGCACCGCGGCCAGGCAGCTCGCCAACGGCACCATCGTCAAGGACGCCTCCGGCGCGAACTCCACGGTCTACGTGCTGGCGGGCGGGGTCGCGGTTCCGCTGACCTACGCCGACTTCACCGGCTTCGGTTACGACCAGCGTCCGCTGGAAGGCGCCCCGGGGGAGTGGCTGGGCGCGGCCGCCGCGAAGGCGGCTCCGGCCGACGGCACGATGCTCCTGTCGCCCGACAGCAACACCGTCTGGCAGATCGTGGGCGGCAAGAAGCGGGCGATGGCGGGCAGTGAGTTCGGCGCCGGCAAGCTCAGCTTCGACGACGTGGTGAGCGTCCCCACCGCCTTCACGGCCAAGCTGGCGAACGCCTCCTGACCCGGGCGGGAACCCGGGGGAACGGGCGCGGCCCGGCGAGGAACTCCTCGCCGGGCCGCCCCCGTCCCGTATCCCGTGCCGCTCAGCCCTTGCTGACCGCCGTGAGGATTTCCGGGAGGCGGCGGGCGACCGTGGGGGCCGCGAGGCGCAGGCCCGCCCAGGTGGCCAGGGCGCCCCAGCCCGCGCCCAGGGGCAGCAGCAGCCACAGGAAGGAGTGGAGGTCCGCCACGTGGAGCCAGATCGTCAGCGCGATCAGCGGCGTGCACAGCAGGGCCGAGGCGAGCAGCCCGCCGAAGATGCCCAGCCAGGCGAGGCCGGCCTGGCCCGGGGCGACGTTCTTGAACGCGCCCTCGGACGGGATGGAGTACGGGAAGCGGGCCGAGGCCAGCGCCCCCGAGCACAGCATCGCTCCCAGCAGGCCCAGCGCGAGCCCGACGACCTCCGGCAGGGCCGCCCAGTCGCCCACCATCGCCGCCGTCACCACGGTCACGAGCACCGTGTACGGGACGGTGACCAGGGCCAGCGCGAAGGCGCGGGCGCGCAGTTCGGCGTACGCCTCGCGCGGGGTGGAGATCGTCTGGGCGACCATCCAGAACGCCGAGGTGTCCTGCCCGAACTGGTTGTACATCTGGACGCCGAGCATGCCCGCGCCGAAGCAGGCGAGGTAGACCGAGCCCTGCCCCTGGAGGGCGTTGGCGACCGGGATGATCAGCCCGACGGCCAGCGAGCTCACCCACGCGGACTTCGTCTTGGGGTCGCGCACCGCGTAGCGCAGGGCGCGCTGCATGACCGCTCCGGTGCGGCCGCCCGGCAGCAGGGACCAGGCCCCGGACCCGGAGTCGCGCGTCTTGCCCGGTCCGGCCGCCGCGAGGGTGGAGCCGTCCGGGGTGACCATCAGCTGGGTGAGGCCGCGCTCCCAGAACCACAGCAGGAGCGCGATCGCGCCGAGCGTCAGCGCGAGCTGGGCGGCGGCGACGGCGTACGCGCCGCGGCTGACCGAGTCCACCATGCCGACGGCGGTCGCGGGCGGCAGCCAGCGCACCACCGCCTCGGCGGGCTCCAGGGTGCTCAGGCCGCCCGCCTGGAACAGCCGCTGGCTGGCGAAGTTGGCGAACTGGGCGCCGATCGCGATCAGCAGACCGCTGAGCAGGGCCAGGTCCCGGCCCTTGCGGCTGGTCAGCAGCCGCACGTTCGCCGTGGCGACGACCCGCGCCAGGACCACACAGCCGAGCAGCAGCAGCGGCACGGCGAGGACGGCGGCGACGATGCCCGCCGGGCCACTGGCCACCGCGACCACCGAGCCGACCGCGAGGCACAGCGTGAAGAGCGGCCCGATGCCGACGAGCGAGGACGCCAGCAGGGCCCGGACGAGGGGCCGGGGCCGCAGCGGCAGCATCACCAGCCGGGTCGGGTCGAGGGTCTCGTCACCGCTGGGGAAGAACAGCGGCATCACGGACCACAGCAGCGCCAGGATCGCGGCGAGCAGGACCACGACGGTCCCCGCGTGCTCGTTCCCGTGCAGCACGGCCAGACCGAACATCTGGAGCACGCCGACGCCGAGCGCCAGGACCAGCGTGGTGATGTAGGCGGCCTTCCGCTTCGACGAGCCCTTGAGGCCGTTGCGCAGCAGGGACAGCTTGAGCCGGATGAAGACGGGCGTGAGCGAGACCTCGGCGGTGCGCGCGTCCGTGGCCGCCGGCGCCGTCCGCGCCATCGGCGCGGTCATCGGGAGGCCGCCCCGCCGCCGAGCCAGTCCAGCGATTCGCCCGTGTCGAGGCCCTGGGCTCCGACCAGTTCGAGGAAGGCGTCCTGCAGGCTGGGCGCACCGCCGCGTACGGTCGCCAGCGGGCCCGCGGCGCGGATCTGTCCGGCGGCCATGACCGCGACCCAGTCGCACAGCGACTCGACCAGCTCCATCACGTGCGAGGAGAAGACCACCGTGGCACCGGAGGCGGTGTAACGTTCCAGCACCCTGCGGATGGTCTGCGCGGACACCGGGTCCACACCCTCGAACGGCTCGTCGAGGAAGAGCACTTCGGGGTTGTGCAGCAGCGCCGCCGCGAGGCCGATCTTCTTGCGCATGCCCGTCGAGTAGTCCACGACCAGCTTGTGCTGCGAGCCCGCCAGGTCCAGGACGTCCAGCAGCTGCGTCGCGCGCTTGTCGGTCTCCGCCCCCGGGACCCCGCGCAACCGGCCCATGTAGCCGAGCAGTTCCCGCCCCGACAGCCGCTCGAAGAGCCGCAGCCCCTCGGGCAGCACCCCGATCCGGGATTTCACCTGAACCGGGTCCTGCCATACGTCATGTCCGGCGACCTCGACCCGGCCCTGATCGGGGCGCAGCAGCCCGGTCACCATCGACAGGGTGGTGGTCTTGCCCGCCCCGTTCGGGCCGACGAGACCGATGAACTGCCCCGCGGGCAGTTCGAGATCGATCCCTCCGACCGCGATCTGCTCCCCGAACCGCTTCCACAGTCCCTGAATCCGTACGGCGGGGGCGGCAACCGATGCCGTGTCCCCCGTCGCAGCCGCCTGGTCCGGCATCGCGCCCTGCCTCTCGTTCTGTCCCCGTGGTCGTCGTTCACCTTACGAGGACAGGACGCGGCGTCCGTAGGGCTGAATGTACCGACCTGCGCGGACCGGCCCGGAGCGGGACGCGGGGTCAGCCCCGGCGGGCCCGGGCCGCCGCCGCCTCGCGGCCGCACGCGTAGGCCAGTACGTCGATCAGCTCCTCCGTGTCGGGCAGCCACCGGTTCGCCGGGGTGGGGCGGCGCACCCACTGCACCTGGCCGCGGCCGCCGTAGCGGGTGGGCGGGGCGGCGACGTAGTCCCCTTCGCCCCGGGCGACGAGGTCCAGCGAGGCGGGCTGCCAGCCCAGCTTGCGCAGCAGGTCGGGCAGCTTGGCCCCGGCACCGGGCAGGACGAAGAACTGGATCCGCCGGTCCGGGGTCGCGGTGACCGGCCCGATGGTGAGCCCGAGGCGCTCCAGCCGGGCCAGCGCCAGGAAGCCGGACACCTCCGGGACCTCGATCGCGTCGAAGGTGCGGCCCGTCGGCAGCAGGATCGAGGCGCCCGGCTGGCGCGACCACAGCTGGCGGACCCGGACCGCGCTGCCCGACGCCAGCGCCGCCCACTCCTTCACCCCCGGGTGCGCGCCCGGCTTCTCGCAGGCCGCGACCCCGCAGGAGCAGACCTCGCGGCCGTCCCCGGGCTCCAGCCAGGTGCCCGCGAACACGTCCCAGTGCCGCTCTTCCGCGTACCGCACGGCATGGTCCAGCAGCAGCTCGCCGCGTTGCTGGGGAATGGGCGCGGTCTCCGTGACTCCGATGGTCTCTTCCACGATCAGCACAACTGCCGCCGTCACCGGGAGTTACGGGCGTAAACCAGCCGGTCGAGGGAGCATCGATCCTGCATGCGGGGCGCACCGGTGCACGGGCGGGGGCGCGCGGGGGACCCGGGGCCGGGGGCTGGGTAGCGACACCTCGCAGCAGACCGGAGAGCGGCGGTCCACCCCCTCGCGTGACCACTGGGTACGACTCACCACGTTCCGGGCGGTGTTCCGCATTCTTCGCAGATCAGCCGGGAAGTGATCAGAGGCACGATCACCCGCGGCCAGCAGGGGGTTTTCTCATGGCAGCCAGGCCTCTCGTCGCCCGTCAGCCGAACGAACGGTTGCAGGCACTCATCCAGGAAGCCGGCTGCTCCAACGCCGGCCTCGCTCGTCGGGTCAACATGTGCGGCGCGGAACACGGCCTCGATCTCCGCTACGACAAGACATCCGTGGCCCGCTGGCTGCGCGGACAGCAGCCGCGCGGCCGGGCTCCCGGGATCATCGCCGAAGCCCTCGGGCGCAAGCTCGGCCGTACCGTCACCATCGACGAGATCGGCATGGCCAACGGAAAGAACCTCGCGTCCGGCGTGGGTCTGCAGTTCTCCCCGACCGTCATCGGCGCCATCGAGCAGGTGTGCGAGCTGTGGCGCAGCGACGTGGGCCGCCGCGACTTCCTCGCCGGATCGACCGTGGCCGCCTCCGCGCTCGTCGAGCCCAGCCGCGACTGGCTGATCACCGGGGCCGACCCCCACGTGGCCCGTACGGGCGGCTCGCGCGTCGGCATGTCCGACGTCGAGGCGGTCCGCGCCACCACCGACGCCCTCGTCGAACTCGACCACCGCTTCGGCAGCGGGCACGTACGGCCCGTCGTCGTCCACTACCTCAACAGCGTCGTCTCCGGGCTGATCGGCGGCTCCTACCGGGAGCCGGTGGGCCGGGCGCTCTTCGGGGCCGTCGCCCGGCTCACCGAACTCGCCGGCTACATGGCGGTGGACACCGGCCAGCCCGGGCTCGCCCAGCGCTACTACATCCAGGCCCTGCGCCTGGCCCAGGCGGCGGGCGACCGGGCGTACGGCGGGTACGTGCTCGCCGCGTCCATGAGCCACCTCGCGGCCGAACTGGGCAACCCCCGGGAGATCGCACAGCTGGCGCGGGCCGCGCAGGAGGGCACGCGCGGGCAGGTCACCCCGCGGGCGGAGGCCATGTTCTACGCCGCCGAGGCGCGCGGGCACGCGCTGCTGGGTGACGCCCGGGCCACGGCCGTGCTGTCCTCGCGGGCCCTGACCGCCCTGGAGCGGGCCGAACCGGAGTCCGGTGACGACCCGGTCTGGATCCGGCACTTCGACCAGGCCTACCTCGCCGACGAGCTCGCGCACTGCCACCGCGACCTGGGCCAGGCCGACGCGGCGGGCCGGCGGGCGGAGGAGGCCCTGCGGGCACTGCCCCGGACCAAGGCCCGCAGACGAGCCATCGGGCTGCTGCTCCTGGCGACCTCGCAGGTGCAGCGCCGCGAGGTGGAACAGGGCTGCCACACCGCCGCGCAGGCGGTGGACCTGCTGTCCGGCCTGCGGTCGAACCGGGGCGCCGAGTACCTCGACGACTTCCGGCTGCGACTGGAGCCGTACCGGGAGGAAGCGGCCGTCAGGGAGTTCAGCGCGCGGCTGGAGTCACAGGTGGCGTGACGGGATCGGGGGGCGACCGGGTAGCGTGACCGACGGTTCCGTAGGTATCGGACGGTCGGAGAAGGAGTCCCGGTGACGCAGAGCGGACAAGGCGGCGACTCGCGGCACCCCGCGGAGCCCCCCGCGTACCAGCCCCCCGTGTACGAGGCCCCCTCGTACCAGCCTCCCGCGTACGGGTACCCGCCCCAGGACGCGCCGCCCGGCCACGTCCTGGGACCGGGGTACGAGGGCCCGGGCGCCCCGCACGGCTACGGCTATCCGCCGATCCCGGAGGCCGAGACCCAGTACATACCGCCGGTCCCGGCGCACCCGGGGCCGATGGAGGCGGCGACGCAGTACATTCCGCCGGTTCCGGGCGGCCCGGGCCCGGCGGGCATGGAGGCGGCGACGCAGTACATCCCGCCCGTGCCGGCCGCCCCGGACCACGGGGAGGCGGCGACGCAGTACATCCCGCCCGTGCCGTCCGGACAGGGTCCCGGGCCCGGGCCCGGGACCGGGTCAGGTCCGGGGATGCACGAGGCCGCGACCCAGTACATCCCGCCGGTCCCGGCCGGGCAGGGCCCCGGGCAGGGGCCGCCGGACGTCTTCGACGGCCTGTTCCGCGGCGAAGGCCCGGGGAGCGGCAACGGCAACGGGAACACCAACGGCAACGGGAACGCCAGCGGGAACGACCAGGCGCACACCCAGGTGCTGCCGCCCGTCCCGGCGGCGCCGCGCAGCCAGGCGCCGATGCCCGCGCCCCCGTTCCAGCAGCGGCGCCCGAAGCCGCAGCCGCAGTTCCCGCAGCAGGCCGGTTTCCCGCAGCAGCAGCCGCCGTACCCGCAGGGGGCCGGGTTCCAGCAGCCCCCGCCGCCCGGGCAGTTCCCGCAGGCGGCCCCCTTCCAGCCGCCGCTCCCGCCGGAGCCCGCGCGCAAGGTGTCGCCCGCGGTCATCGGGGTCGCGGTGCTCGCGCTCGCGGTGGTCGGGCTGGGCGTGGGGTCCCTGCTGGGTGACGGCAAGGCCCAGAACAACGACCCGGCGGCGGTGGACACCGCGGCGAGCAAGCCGGCCGGTTCCGGCTCCGGTTCGGCCTCGCCCCCGGCGGACGAGGCGCCGGTGGACCCGGCGCGCGGCCAGGCCGTACAGCTGGACAAGGTGCTCGCCGACAGCAACGACAGCCGGGCGGCGGTGATCCGAGCCGTGGACGACGTGAAGTCGTGCAAGAACCTCGGCCCGGCGGCCGAGGACCTGCGCGACGCGGCCCGCAAGCGCGAGGAGCTCGTCACCAAGCTCCAGGAGCTGAAGACCGACAAGCTGCCCGACCACGCGAAGCTGACCGCGGCCCTCACCAAGGCCTGGAAGGCCTCGGGTGCGGCGGACCGGTCCTACGCGGCCTGGGCGGACGAGGCCGCGAGCGACCGCAAGACCTGCAAGGACGGCAAGGCCAAGGTCACCGGCAACGCCAACGAGGCCGACAAGTCGAGCGGCGAGGCCACCAAGTCGAAGGAATCGGCCGCGACCATGTGGAACAGGATCGCGACCCAGTACTCCCTCACGCAGCGGGACAAGTCCCAGCTCTGAGCGCGGGCCTCCGCCTCCGGGTCAGCCGGAGCGGGGGGCCGCCTCCAGCGTCTGCGTCATGTCCATGGTGCTCTCGCCGGGCTGCGCGACGATCCGGCCGTCCTGGACGATCTGGAAGGTGACCCGCCCGTTCGCGATGCGGGGGTAGCCGCCGACCGCGCGCATGTCCTGGTAGCGCCAGCTCAGGTCGGGGGTCAGGCCGCCGGTCCTGATGCCCGCCGAGTGGTTGAGGGCGCGGGCGACCGTACGCCCGGTGACGGTCTCGTCCTTGCCGAGGCGCTTCACGATCTCGGTGAAGACGGAGTAGGCGATCCAGGTCGTCTGGGTGCCGGTGTCGTCCGGGCTGACCCGGTTGTCCCCGAAGGCGCTCTCGGTGATGACCTTGCGCATCGGCTGCCACAGCGGATCGCTCGCCACCGGGTACCAGCTGGTGACGTAGGCGCCCTCGAACTGGCTCTCCTTGCCGCCGGTGCGGTCCACCAGGGACTGGTCGACACTGCCGAGGACGGAGGAGACCTGCGGCTTCTTCGTCTGGGTCTCCAGGCGGCGGAAGGAGTCGAAGAAGGTCTCGGTCCGCTCGCCGAGGACGGCGGCCACGCAGCCGCGGCCCTTGTCGCTCTTCTCGGATCCCTTGTCGGAGCTCTTGTCGGACGTGCTCTTGTCGGACGTGCCCTTGCCCTTGGTGGCCTCGGTGAGGGCCTCCTGCGCCTGGTCGGCGTAGTTCGCGGAGTCCTCCGGCGCCCGGACGTCGGCGGCCTCGCGCTGCGGCTTGACGGCCTTGAAGCCGGCGTTGAGGAGGATCGGCATGGAGTCGCCCGCGAGGGTGTCGGGCCGGACGAGGGCCACGTCGTCGCAGGCCTTGCCCAGCTGGTGCCCGGCCCCGGCGAGCAGGACGGGCTGGCCGCCGTTGACGGGGTAGGACAGGGTGCTCTGGAACTCCTCGGCGGAGACGCCGTAGCCGCCGATGAAGGGGATGTTCTCGGCTTCGAGCGGGGCCATGAAGGCGCGTCCGTACTGGCTGTACGAGCCCACGACGGCCACGGCCTTCGCGGCGATCGCCTGCCGGGCGCAGTCGGCGGCGCCGCTGGCGGTGTTGTGCTCGTTGCAGGTCAGGACGTGGAGCTTGTGGCCGTTGATGCCGCCCTTGGCGTTGATCCAGCGCTCGTAGGCCAGGGCCATGCCGGGCATCCCGCCCATGTTGGTGGCCTTGGTGCCCTCGGGTGCCCAGGTCATGACGGTGAGCGTGTCCCCGGAGCCCCCCGTGGCCCCGGGGACCAGACCGCAGCCGGTCAGCAGACACGCACCTGCCACCGTGCTCGTCGCCATGACCACGGCTCGGGTCAGGAGCGTGTGGGAGCGGGAACGGGAGCGTGTTGCGCGTCGCCAGTCGGTCATGACCCGTCACACTTCCGCGCCCCGGGTAACTGAAGTGTGAGGTGTACACAACATCCGGTGACACCCAGGTGAATTGCGGGAGACCGGCGGGTGGGCAAGGCGGGCAAGGCCAGGCAAGGCGGGCGGCCGGGGGAACGTACGATCGAGCGCGTGACATTCGACCAAGGTTCGAAGAACTCTTCCCGCCGCGGCCGCCGCTCCTCCACCATGGGCGGCATGGCCCTCAATGACATGCCGTGGTGGCGCTGGCGCACCAACGTGCGCTCGGCGCTGCACATGCTCTCCGACCCGGCGTTCCAGGAGGACACCTGGCTGGCCGGTCTCGACGGCTACGGGGACGTCACCGACGCCGTCTACCGGCTCGTCGAGGACACCTGGCTCGACAGCTGGTCCGCCGAGAAGTACGTCGGCACGATCTTCCGCGATTCCCAGGAGGCGGCCCTGGTGGACCTCGCCGTCCTGCGGGTGCTGCGGATCCTGCACCAGGTCGGGCCGGACGCTCCCGTGTCCGTCTACCTGGAACACCACGCCTGGCCGGAGGCGGTCCGGGCCGCGCGCGAGGCGCACGTACGGCTGTCGGCGGCCGACGGGGACGACCCCGACGTCCGGCCGCGCTCCCTCGAGGTGCTGAACATCCTCACGCGGGCGGCGTGAAGCGCGCCCGGCGGCGCGAATGTGAAAGTCTTGCGGGTCATGAGCGACGACCCGCAGCAGAGCGAGCCCCAGCAGTACGTACTGACCCTGTCCTGCCCCGATAAGCAGGGAATTGTGCATGCCGTGTCCAGTTACCTGTTCATGACCGGGTGCAACATCGAGGACAGCCAGCAGTTCGGCGACCACGACACGGGCCTCTTCTTCATGCGGGTCCACTTCTCGGCGGCGCCGCCGGTGACCGTCGAGAAGCTGCGGGCCAGCTTCGCCGCGATCGGCGACTCCTTCCGGATGGACTGGCAGATCCACCGCTCGGACGAGCGGATGCGGATCGTGCTGATGGTGTCGAAGTTCGGGCACTGCCTGAACGACCTGCTGTTCCGCTCGCGGATCGGTGCGCTGCCGGTGGAGATCGCGGCCGTGGTCTCCAACCACACCGACTTCGCCGAGCTGGTCGCCTCGTACGGGGTGCCCTTCGTGCACATCCCCGTCACCAAGGACACGAAGGCGGCGGCCGAGGCCCAGCTGCTGGAGCTGGTGCGGGCGGAGAACGTCGAGCTGGTGGTGCTGGCGCGGTACATGCAGGTGCTGTCAGACACGCTGTGCCGGGAGCTGAGCGGGCGGATCATCAACATCCACCACTCGTTCCTGCCGAGCTTCAAGGGCGCGAAGCCGTACCACCAGGCGCATGCGCGGGGTGTGAAGCTGATCGGTGCGACCGCGCACTACGTGACCGCCGACCTGGACGAGGGGCCGATCATCGAGCAGGAGGTCGAGCGGGTGGGTCACGGGGTGACGCCGGAGGAGCTGGTGGCGGTGGGGCGGGATGTCGAGTGCCAGGCGCTCGCGCGGGCGGTGAAGTGGCACAGCGAACGCCGCGTCCTCCTGAACGGCGCCCGCACGGTCGTCTTCGCCTGACCCCCACCCGGGCCCGGGCCCGGCCAATCTCAGCCTCGCCGGCGTTTGAGGCGGGGGCCCCCGGGCCCGGACCCGGCCTCGGGGACCCTGCCACCTTCAGCCTCGCCGGCTGAGGCCACGCATTTTCAGCCTCGCCGGCGTTTGAGGCGCGGGGCCCCTGGGGCGGAGCCCCAGGGGCCCCGCAGGGGCAACGGCCCTGGCGGGCCGCACCGGGCTCCGCCCGGACCCGCGCCTCAAACGCCG